>JAFWNO010000013.1 GCA_017510305.1 Candidatus Saccharimonadota bacterium
TAAACGACGAAATTGAAAGCGACGAAAGTTACGATGCGATTTCTCACGCTACTACCGAATTAGCCGAGAAGATTGACGCGGACGTTATCATCTGCCAGACTTCCACTGGCGCCACCGCCGCCGCTATCGCCGCCCAGCGCCCGAATTTGCCAATTATCACCGTCACCTCCAATCCTCGCGTGGCTGGCCAGCTCGCTCTTACCTATGCCAACTCTGCCTTTGTCCGCCCATACACCGACAATTACGGCCTAGAATTAGCTCAAGAATTAAAGGAATCTGGCTATCTCCAAAAGCGCGAAGGCAAAGATACTCTCACCGCAGTAATCGTTTCCGGCATCAAGAGCACAGCCGGTGGCACTAATACTATTAGGATACGTAATGTTTAACAAAAAGACCATAAAAGACATCGATGTTGTCGGCAAGACTATCTTGCTCCGCACAGATTATAATGTGCCGATGGAAAATGGCGAAATCACCGACGATCTTCGCATTCGCACCAGCCTTCCCACGATTCAATATTTGCTAGATAATGGTGCCGAGAAAATCGTCATTATTGCCCATCTCGGCCGTCCAAAGGGTAGGGAAGAAGAATATAGTCTCTTACCCGTAGCCAAGGCGCTTAAAAAACTCCTCCCAGAAACGCAAATATTTTTTAATTACGACGTCGCTGGCGAAGAAGTTGAAAAAACCATGGCCGATTTGCCAAAAGGCGGCATTTTTCTCCTAGAGAATTTGCGTTTTTGGCCAGAAGAAAAGTGGAACGATGCCAGCTTTGCCAAGGAAATTGTTGACGCTACTCATGCCGATATCTTTGTACAGGATGGCTTTGGTGTGATACATCGTGCTCATGCTTCTACCGACGCTATTACTAAATTGCTTCCATCTGTTGCTGGCCTGCTTCTCGAAAAGGAAATTATCACCCTGAGTGAACTCTTAAAAAACCCTACGCATCCGTTCTATGTCCTTATTGGTGGGGCTAAAGTGGAGGACAAGCAGCCACTCATCGAGAAGTTCACCGACATTGCCGACAGTATATGGGTTGGCGGCCGGATTGCCGCTGATGGCTATAAAGCAGAAAGTGATAAAATCCACGTCGTTTCCGAGTTTAAAGAAAATGCCGACGGCGAGAAGTGCGATATTTCAGATAGTACTGGCGACGAACTCGCCAAGGCTATTACGGACGATGCCGCCACCGTACTCTGGAACGGCACGCTTGGCAAAGTTGAAGAAGCAGATTTTGCCCGCAATTCCAAAGTAGTTGCCGAGGCCATCGGCAAAAAAGAGGGAATTACCTCTGTTATTTGTGGCGGCGACACGACGGCCTTCGTCGAGGGGCTAATGCAAGATAATCCAGATTTGCACTATGCGCTTATCTCCACCGGCGGCGGTGCCACATTATCTTTCCTCTCTGGCGAGCCACTACCGGGCCTCGAAAATCTTGAAGATAAATAATACTGAGATTTTTCTCGCACCACACTTGACATCTTTCAAATTGTTAATGTATAATTAAATCATAGAATCAAACCTCTAGGAAATTTGATTCGTTGGTTGGCCCGTTAGCTCCAAAAGTTAACGGGCCTTTGGTTAGAATCGCCAAAACTCCACACTCACAATACGCTTATCGCTCTTACACTTTAGCCTAAAGCCACTACTCTTACGAGCAGACAGCTTAGCCTTCAGTAAAGCAACAATAAGTTTCAGTACTATTCGCATGGCGTTTCCTCCTATCTCGGGTCATCTACGATACCTAGAATTTCGCCGTA
>JAFWNO010000014.1 GCA_017510305.1 Candidatus Saccharimonadota bacterium
ATAATAAAAGTATGAGAATAACGATTTTAGGTGCGGGAGCATTTGGTAATGCTCTGAAAGATGTTTTAATTGAAAATCATCACAATGTTAAATTTTATGATCCTATCAAGTTTCCAGACACTACATTGGAAGATGCCACTAAAGATGCCGAAGCCATCATCTGCGCCGTTCCGTCAGATTCAGCCGAAGAAACTTTAGCAAGCATCCCCAATAAAAATATCCCACTCATCAATACCAGCAAAGGCTTTCTCAATCTCAAACCATTTAAAGCCTTCCCTAATTTTAGCATCATCAGCGGCGGCTCTTTCGCCAGCCAACTAGTCGAAAAAAAGCCCACCATCCTCACCGCCACTGCCGATTTGCCAGAACAATTATTTAAAACCAACTGGCTCAAAATTGAACGAACGAACGATTATCTCGGCGTCACCTTATGCGGTACTCTTAAAAATATCTACGCCATCGGCTCCGGCGAAAGATCACTACAGCCTAATACTAAAAATTTCCGCGAATATATCGAAGCTGCACTCATGGAGATGAAATTCATCCTTTCCGCCAATAATGCCGACCCCCAGACGGCCAATCTTTCCTGTGGCAAACTAGACCTCATTATGACTTGCGCCAACTCAGCTTCCCGTAATTACGAATTCGGCGATCTCGTCCGTCGGCGTAATCATCTCGACCCTTCCACCATCGATAAAACCACCGAGGGCTTCTCCGCCATCCGGAATTTACCAAATTCCACGTTACAAATTCCTGCCGGCTGCAAAATCATTAATTCCATCATCGAAAGAGTCAAAGATGCCACTGAATAAGGAACAACAAGAAGCCGTCGAATATCTAGGTGGTCCACTTTTAGTCCTTGCTGGCCCAGGCACTGGCAAAACTCAACTTCTCTCGTCAAAAGTCGCCTATATTTTACAAAATACCGATGCCTCCCCCGAAAATATCCTCTGTATCACCTTCACCGAAGCCGCTACCACCAATATGCGCAGCCGCCTTACCGGCATCATTGGTACTGCCGCCCACCACGTAAATATTAGTACTTACCATGAATTCGGCACTTCCATTTTAAAGGAATATAAAAACTATTCCGATACTTTCACTCGCCAGTTAGACAGCCCCATCGATGCCGTCACATCCCATAAAATCATCAGGGAATTACTAAAAAAGTTAAAATCCACCGACCCTCTCCGTGCCAATTCCATTAAAGATATTCTTGATACTATCAATTCCGCTAAAAAAGCCCGCCTCACCCCCGACGATCTCATTACCATCGAAATCGACAATAAACGCATCGGTGCCGCCATCACCCCAAAAATATCCGATTTAATCAACAAGCTTCGTGACGATAAAATCAAAAAATATGACACAGTCGTAGATATAATTTATACTCCCATCCTAGAAATCCTCGCAGAATACATCTCAGATCAGCCTATCGCCGGCCAAATCGAGCCACTTGCTAACGTTATGGCGCGCGATTTAAAAATCGCCATCGACGAAGGCGCCACCAAAGAAAAGCCTTCTATTCAGCCGCTCACCGCTTGGTATAAAAAATACTTCGAAATCGCCCCCGATGGCAATTGGCGACTTAAAGATTACATCGCCAACAAAAAACTAGGGAGCCTTGCTTTTGTTTATCAAGAATACCAAAAATACCTCATCGAAAATGGCCTCTATGATTTCAACGATATGATTGAAGAAGCCATTAATATTTTAAGAGACGACGAAGGTTTCCGCCTCAGTCTTTCCGAAAAATATCAATATATCCTTCTCGACGAATTCCAAGACACCAATCCCTCTCAATTCAAAATTATCGAATTACTCACCGATTATGAGCAGCCCCAAATCATGGCCGTCGGCGATGACGACCAAACCATCTTCGAATTCCAAGGCGCCCGCCCAGATAATCTTATCGATTTCCAGAAAAAATACAACGCTAAAGTTATCAATCTTTATCAAAACTACCGCTCCACCACCGAAATCGTCGACCTCGGCCGAGCCATCGCCACTCAAATCCCCGACAGCTTCGAAAAACAATTCGGCATCGAAAAAAAGCTCATCGCAGCAAGAAATAATGAAATAATAGGCGAGGAGGGCGGCAAATCTCATATTTTCCGTCTCGAGTTTACTTCTTCCGACGGCGAATACTCTTGGGTTGCCCAGCAAATCCGGGATTTACTCGACTCCGGCGAAGAGCCAAGCACCATCGGCATCATCACCCCCCAGCACAAATTCATCCAGCCACTCCTGCCCTATTTAAAAGACTTGGACATCCCCATCTCCTATGAAAAATCCGAAAATATCCTTGAAGATACCAAAATCAAAGAATTAAACACCCTCGCCGAGTTCATCTACAATCTATCACAGGCCGAGCAGCCCTCCCACAAACTTCTAGAAATCCTGTCTTATCCGTTTTGGCAAATCCCCGCCGAAACAGTCATCAAAGAAATCCGTCGCGACAAAGTCAAGCCCACCCTAGATTACCTTCTCGAATCAGAAAATGAAGCAATAAAAAAAGCCGGCCAAATTCTCAGCGCACTCGTCGTCAAATCCGCCGATACCGGCCTAGAAAAATTTCTAGACTACCTCATTGGCACCTTAGAAATTTCCGACAATCTCAAATCGCCATATCTTGATTATTACAGCAAAAATGAAGATTATGCCACTTTCGAATTATACAACAATCTTTTCATTCTCCGCGAAAAGGCCACTTCGCACCTCAAGTCTACTTCTCTCACACTCAAAGATTACATCATCTTCCTAGAAGATTATCGCGAAGCCAGCGCCAGCATCACCAGCACCTCCCCTTACCAAGACAACGAACACTCCGTCCAAATTATGACCGTCCACAAATCCAAAGGTCTAGAGTTTAAGCACGTTTACCTCATTGCTGTCGACGACGACAACTGGGGCAACGCCAGCGGCAATCGCAACCTACTTTCTCTCCCGAAAAACCTCCTCCCCATCCGCCAAGACGGCACCTCCGAGTCAGAATTACTACGCAAATTCTTCGTTGCCATCACTCGCGCCGAAAAATATCTCACTATGACCAATTCCATCCGCAATTACGCCGGCAAGACTCCGCCCCGCCTCGAATATCTCGCAGAGTACCTAGAAGATAATAATCTCATCTCGCCACTCATTCCTAGTCACGCCGTCATTAAAAAATACGAGGACATCAAAGAGGCCAAATCTCGCACCAATCTCCACAATGGCTGGCTAGCCTACTATTATAATCTCACCCCCAATCTCAAAAATATTCTTCTAAAACGCGTCGAAAATTACATCCTCTCCCCTACAGATCTCACCAGCTTCATCGATATCATCTACGGTGGCCCCAATGAATTTTACAAGAATAAAATCTTAAGAGCCCCCAGCGAGCCAGCCACCTATAATATTTATTATGGCAATCTCATCCACAACACTTTTGAAAAAGTCACCAAAGAGGGAATCACTGACGATGAAGCAGTCGAATTTTGTAAAAGTCTCATCGCAGAGCTGCCAATCACTCCAGACGAGAAGCGGGATCTAGAAGATTCCGTCCTGCCCAGTATCCAGATTTCTCTCAATAAATTCGCCAATATCATCAGGGATAAAAATTCCAAAGCCGAATTAAACCTATTCTCCGAGCATCCCAATTTGGGCGGCATCCCCCTCACTGGTATCATCGACCACCTCCACATCGACGACCAGAGCAAAACTATCGAAGTCTACGATTTCAAGACTAGCAGCCATCCAGACAAAAAGGTCAATTTCAGCAGCAAAGACAAATCGCTCTACAAATATCGCTTACAGCTTGGTTTTTATAAATTACTTCTAAATCTCTCGCCAAGTTACAGCAAGTACACAGTCGCCCGCGGTCACATCCTCTTTGTTAAGCCTGACAAATTCGACGAAGTTTACGATGAAGCCTATGATTACAACGAGCGCGACGAAGAGGAACTAAAAAAACTCATCAAAGTCGTCTACCATCACATCACCACCCTAGATTATCTTGACGACCCAGAAATCAACCTTGAAAAAGACGAAAGCCGCAAAGCCAAAGATCTCTTTAAGTTTATTGACAAATTGCTCGAAATTTGATATAATAGAAAGGTAGGGTACCCATTTTTACCGCACACGCAACAGAGGAGGTGATATGCGTGACAATCAAAGATTCAAAAAATGGAAAAAGTGCAAATTATAGCACTACCCCTGACGGCTTTAAACAGGCCTGGAGCCAGATTAAGACTATCGAGTCACAGAGCGGGCATACCGCTACTGGTTCCGACGCCGAACGCGTCAAAAACTACGCCGCCAAAATGGGGTGGCAGTAGCACCTTATGGCAGGAGACATCCTGCCTTTTTTATGCTATAATATAAATATGAGTATTTGGCAAGATTTACCCAAACATTTCCTCGCCCTGGCGCCAATGGAAGGCGTGACCGACGTTGTTTTTCGCCAAGTCGTCGCTAAGGCCGGCAAGCCAGACTTATTTTTCACCGAGTTTACCAATGTCAGTAGTTTTGCCTCCGAAAAGGGCCGCGATAACGCCCTAGAAAGGCTAGACACTGTCGAGTCAGACCATCCCATCATCGCCCAAATCTGGGGCAAAAACCCCGAGCATTTCGCCTATCTCGCTCAGCATCTAGAGGAGTTAAATTTTCAAGGACTAGATATCAACATGGGCTGCCCTGATAAGCACGTCATTAAGGCCGGCGGCGGCTCCGCCATGATCGAAAATCCAGACCTTGCCATCAAGTGCATCAAAGAGGCTAAAACAAATACCACTCTCCCCGTTTCCGTTAAAACCCGCCTTGGCTATAGCAAAATAGACGAGTATAAAACTTGGCTGCCACTTCTCTTAGAGCAAGATTTAGCCAATCTTACCGTCCACCTTCGCACTAGAAAAGAAATGTCTAAAGTTTCTGCCCATTTTGAGCTAATCCCCGAAATTATTAAACTCCGAAATGGAATCGCCCCACACACCAAGCTTACCATCAACGGCGACATCGCCGACAAAGCTCACGCTAAAAAAATCTGGCAACAGTATCCCGAAGTAGATGGCATCATGATTGGCCGCGGCGTCTTTGCTAATCCTTACTGCTTCACTAGTCACACTCCCACTAAGGAGGACCTGCTAGAATTATTTAATTATCACCTAGACTTATTCCAAGCTCGCCAAGAAGAATTAGCCGCTCGCGGCTCCCACTACCCCTTCGCCCCTATCAAACATTTCATCAAAATCTACATCAACGGCAGTGAAAACAGTAAGATTTTCCGTTCAGAGCTTATGAATTGTAAAGATATAGAAGAAATAAAACTTTTAATTGAGCGGGGTGCGCAGGCCGCTGCCGTTCGCCCCTTGGGACGCGTGAGCGAAGCGAAGCATTAGCGCAGCACACCCGTAAAGACGGGCTGTGCTGACGCGCAAGCGAAATTAAAAGATTTTATTTCTTCTAGGCTAGAATACTCTTATGCTGTCAAACGGATAAATCCGAATTAGTGCAGGCCCGACGATGCGGCAATATGGCACCGTGCCAAGCCCGTTCCTAGAATCATAAGAATGTGTCCCCTCGCGGTTATCCCCAGATACAAATATCTCGCCCTCCGGCACTACTATATCTACCTCGCCAGAGGTATACTTCTTTGGCCCATCCGTATCGGACTTTCTCGTATCCTCATCAGGAGAGAAACCATCTGGATGCTCAGAATTATAAACAGTCAATACTCCATCTTTCACTGTCACTCGCTCACCGGGGAAGGCTATCACCCGCTTAATAATATATTGATCCTTCACGCCGTTTTTCACGCCACAAGTCAGCGGCCCATCGGCGTCACCATTCGCAAAAACGATAATATCGCCACGATTCGGCACATATTCCTGCCCCAGGAAGTGCGCCGCCGTCACTGGCAAACGATTTACAATAATCCTATCATCCCCATGCAGGGTATTTTCCATTGATACCCCCACTACATTATACGAGCGGAAAATAAAGGCATTTAAAATTAACGTACCAGCTATCACACATGCCACAAAACTTACCAAGCTTATCACATCCTTCATCATCGGATGTCGCTGAAAAAACGATACATTCGGTCTCATATATTTATTATACCATACCCATCTCAAATTGGTTATAATAATTTTTTCAGTTTAATTTTAGGTGCTATGGTATAATAGTATAAATGAGTGAGTATATATTTATTAGAAAAAGCCGCAACGCCCTCAGTTCTTTGACGCATATTTTTCTAAACATCCTCCTTGGTGTTGGCTCCATCGCCGTCACTTTCCTCACCGCTAGCTGGATTCCGGGCATCATTCTCGTCCTCATTTCCAAGTGGCGCATCTTTGCCGTCCGCCCTAGATTCTGGCTACTTAATATCAAATCAAACCTAGTCGACTTAATCGTTGGCTCATCTTTTGTTCTTATCGCCTACTGTTCTGGTACCGAGTTATTGCCAGTTCACATCCTCCTCGCCGGCCTCTACACCCTCTGGCTCATCATCTTAAAGCCACTTTCCACTGATTCTGCCACCAAAATCCAAGCCCTTGTGGCCGTCTATCTCGGCACTACTGCTGCCACTCTTATGTCTGCCTCTGCCGATTCTATCTTCCTCACTCTCGCCTGCTTCGTTATCGGCTATGGCACTTCCCGCCACGTCCTCGTCCAGAGCAGCGAAGGCAAAGAGGATTTCACCATCGTCACTCTCATCTGCGGTCTTATCTCTGCAGAAATCGCCTGGCTCTGCCACGGCTGGCTAATCGTCTACATGTTTAACGGCGGCTGGGTCGGCAATACCGGCATCATCATCCCCCAGCTCTCCATCATCATGACATTGTTCGCCTTCCTCTTTGGCTACACCTACAAAGCCATCGTCAATCGCGACGGCAAGCTCAAAGCATCAGACATTCTGATGCCAGCAATTTTCAGTTTATTAATCATCGTTATCGTAGTAATCTGGTTCAGCAGACCAATATTTGATGTCTAGAAAGGAGTAGTTATGACAGACAGCAAAAAAGAAAAAGATGCCGATAAAAAGGTAAGCACCACCAAGAAGACTGATTCCACCAAGAAAAAGTCTACTAAAAAGAAAACCAACTCAACTAAAGCCAGCCCAGCCAAGACTAATTCTGTCAAGGCCAAGTCAGCCAATAATAAAAAGTCTACCAAACCAGAAAAGGCCGACATCGTCGAGAAAAAGCCTCGCCAAAAAAATTCTTACAGCAAGATTACACTTACTTTCTCCATTTTAGCCTTTATCTGCTCTGGTGCCGCCCTCGTCGCCAGCACCACAGACATCTTCAAGCATGTCAACTGGGCTAATTTTGACAATAATAATTATATTAGTTTTAAAGAGGGTACTATCGCCGAAATCGCCAATAAAGTCAGTCCTAGCGTAGTATCTATCCTTACAGAAACCCGCGTCCAAAGTTGGTATGGCCAAAGTTCCACTTCCTCCGCCGCCGGTACTGGCGTAATCGTCACTAAAGATGGCTACATCCTTACCAATAAGCACGTCGTAGAAGATGCTAGCAAGGTCAGCGTCGTCCTAGATAGCGGCAAGACTTACGATGCAAGCGAAGTAGAAGTAGTTGGTATGGATCCATCCAATGATATCGCTTTTCTAAAAATCAAGGGCGCTACTGATTTGCCAGCCGTCACACTTGGTGATTCCAAAACTTTAAATGTTGGCCAACAAGTCATCGCCATTGGTAATGCGCTCGGCCAATATCAAAATACCGTCACAGAGGGCATCATTTCTGGCACCGGTCGCACCATTACCGCATCAGACAGCTCCGGCCAAAATGTCGAGCGTCTTACCGACATGATCCAGACCGACGCCGCCATCAACGCCGGCAACTCTGGCGGCCCACTCGTCAATGCCGCCGGCCAAGTCATCGGCATCAATACCGCCGTTGGTTCCGGCAATAGTCTCGGCTTCGCCATCCCCATCTCCAGCATCAAAGGCATGCTAGATTCGATTATTAAAACTGGCAAATTAGACCGTGCCTATATCGGTGTATATTACGATTCGCTCACCCCGCAGCTCGCCAAGAATTACAACCTAGACATCACTGTGGGCGCCTATGTCCACAATAGTAATGGCGCTGGTGTAATTGCCGATTCTCCTGCTGAAAAAGCCGGCATTAAAGATGGTGATATTATCGTCCGCATAAATGGTGCCAAAGTTGGTGAAACCGGCTCCCTCAGCACCCTCATCGGCGAATACGCCCCAGGCGACACCATTACTCTCACCATTATCCGCGAAGGCAGCGAGAAGAATATTGACGTTACTCTCGGCAGCTTCCCAACAAACACAAATCAGACTAAGAATTAAACCATACAGAGCGAGAGATTTTATTCTTACTTTTCAAAAGTAAGAATAAAATCTAGGCGCCGCTCATACGAGTATTTTTTACTAGCATATTTTATGATTTTCTTATGTTGGCTCGGGTCCGCCTCAAGAATCAGGTATTTCGCCCTACATTGGTCTATTAGTTTATAAATCAACTCCAACCCACCCTTCTCCGCAAAAAGTGCCTCCTCTGGCTCATATTGTATCTCTGGCGAAGTCCACTCCCACTCTCTATCTACATATGGCAAATTCGCCACTACAATGTCTGGCTCCGGCCCGCGATAATCAGATAGTAAATCCCCCGCCATAAACTCCACTTTAGCTCCCAATCTTTCCGCATTGTCCTGCGCCACCCTCAGCGCCACCATAGATTTATCAATACCTATCACTTTCGCCTTTGTTTCAAGCGCCAAAGTAATTGCAATGCAACCCGAGCCTGTTCCCACATCCACAATTACCTTATCGTCTACGTCCAACTCTTTAACAACGTCAATAATCGCTTCCGTTTCGGGGCGGGGAATTAGCACATCTCTACTTACCCCAAACTTTCTGCCATAGAATTCTTTCTTGCCGATAATATATGCCACCGGCACGTCCCGAAGCCTCAATTCCAACATCATATCAAGCATCTTTAACTCTTCTTCCGTCAAGACTCTATCCGCCAAAAGCACTAAATCACTCCTGTCGCTCTTGCCAAAAACGGCCATCATAAAAATCTCGGCATCTAATCTAGAAATAATCTTACTGGCCTGCTTCAGCCAAAAGCTCACGTTCATGCTTTGCCAGTTCCGTAATTATATCCTCAATATCACCGTCCATCGCCGCGCCAATATTAGACCGTGAATAATGAATCCTATGGTCAGTAATTCTGTCTTGTGGGAAATTATATGTTCGAATTTTCTCAGACCTATCGCCAGTACCAATCAAAGATTTCCGCGCATCCGAAGCGTTCTTTTGATCTTCCATCTTTTGCTTTTCCACTAGCCGCGAACGCAAAATCGCCATCGCTTTTACGCGGTTTTGCTGCTGGCTTCTCTCGTCCTGCATCGCCACCACAATCCCTGTCGGCAAGTGCGTAATTCGCACCGCAGAATCCGTCGTGTTTACACCTTGCCCACCGTGCCCCCCAGAGCGATAAATATCAATGCGTAGATCTTCCGGCTTGATTTCAATTTCTGATTCCTCCGCCTCCGGCAGTACCGCCACCGTTACCGTAGAGGTATGGATTCTGCCCTGCGACTCCGTCACCGGCACACGCTGTACTCTATGTACGCCACCTTCAAATTTTAGCTGCCCATACGGCCTGTCGCCAGTCACTCTGAAAATCACTTCCTTCATCCCGCCAGCCTCATTTTCATTAGCAGAAATCTGCTCTACCTTTAGCCCATGCCCCTCGCAGTAATGTAGATACATCCGATAAAGTTCGCTCGCAAATAGCGATGCTTCATCTCCGCCCGCCCCAGCACGTATCTCTACAATCGCCACTTTATCATCATCTGGGTCTTTTGGAATTAACATCTCATCTAGTTTTGCCCTAGATTCATCAAGTTCCATCTTAATTGATTCAATATCAGCCCTTGCTAATTCTCCCAATTCTGGGTCAGACACTAATTCTTCCGCCTCTTTCAAATTCTCCTCTAGTTGTTGAATTCTATCCATCAACCCTAGAATATCAGATAATTCCGAAAGCCTCCGCGACTTCGCTGCAAAATCAGAATCCGCATACGCCTCAGGCCGCGCCAAAAACTCCTCAATCTCTCTCTTTTCTTCCTCTAGGCTATTGATTTTCTCTTGCATATATACTACAATTGTATCATAAATATTGTATATTTATAATCATTTTTAAAGTTAGGACATGTGCCTAACTTTAAAAACATCCAAAGTTTCTTTTCGTTGGAACTTTTCTTTTCAAAGAAAAGCCCAGTCTGCTTGGATCCTTAGCTCAGTTGGCTAGAGCGTACGATTCACATTCGTAAGGTCACAGGTTCAAGCCCTGTAGGATCCACCACGGAACAAGCACGAAGGAAGAAATCGAAGATTTCTTCTAAAAATTTATTCTAAAATTTAAATTGAGAGTTCTACTCTCATATTTTAGTTTTAGAATAGATTTAAGAAGTTTCGAAGAAACTTACTTCGCGCGCCTGACAGTGGTCTGGCCGTAGGCCAGACCAAGAGGAGACACCCGCTGGAAAACAATTTGCGAAGCAAATTGGTTACCATAAAAAAATAGGGCAATTTCTTGCCCCTTTTTGAGCTATTTGCATAATGTTCTAATTGCTTTTTTGCTTCAGATATTCCTCAAGACAGAGGCCGTTATCCATTATCTCGTGCGCAACTTTACTCGATCCCACAAATCGTATTTCATACGGCTCACACGGGTATCCAGTCTCAGGCTCTTTACCCTCCGGATAGCGATCAATAAAGCCATAATCCGCCAGAGTCTCATGCACAACTTTAAACTCCGAGATGCTCACCTGGCGCTCTGCAGTTTCCGTATGCCAGACCATCTCACCGTTTTCATCCGGCCAATAAATCAGTATGTTCAGCAGCAGCCCCGTATGATGTTCTGAATATCCGGGCTTTGCTATCTTGTTTTTATCCGCCCAATCTTCCAGCGAGCCATAATAATCACACACAGCCTGCTGATCTTCCTCGGTACGATACGCACTATATAGCCCAATTCTCATACCTTTCTGATCCAAAGCATACTGAAGCTCTGTAAATGCATAATAAGCTGCCTTCTCCACCGGTGTCCTGTCCCCAGTCAATACATCCGCCACATAGACTAAATCATCCTGCAGCAAATGATTATATTCGCCCTCAAAATCATACGGGTTATCATCATTTACTACAATCAAGTAGTCACGCTCAGGATTCATCGCACAAGAAAACTCATCCTCCGGCAGCTCTTTAGCCGAAAGCTCATCAGTAGTCAAGCTTTCTACCTTAGCAGCTTCTTTTTCACCTACAGATATACTACCTATGCAACCAGCCAAAATCTGGCCTACCACTACAACACAAATCACTATTAATAATGTACTATTCCTATTCATCTCGCCCCTCCTTCAATCAAATAGCTCAAAATATATTATACCATATTGAAAAATAGCACCATAATCAATATAATAGTAGAAAAGGAGTAAATATGAAACAAGCAAAACAAATTATGTGGGGAATCGCCCTCATTATCCTCGGCATCATTATCGGCGGCAACGCCCTCGGTATCTTTAATTTAAACATTTTCTTTCCCGGCTGGTGGACAGTTTTTATTCTCGTTCCGTCTGCCATCAGCTTTATTACCAACAAAGACAAAACCGCCAGCATCATCATCTTCACAATCGGCGTTATTTTGCTTCTCGCCTGCCTTAGCGTAGTGGATTTTGGCATCATTTGGCAACTCATTATCCCAGCCATCATTATAATCATCGGCTGCTCTATTATCATTAAAACCATCCTTCACCACAACACTAATGCTAAAATAAAAGAGCTAAACGAAAAGAGCGATAATAAAGTTACTAATGCTTCAGTCTTTTCTGGCGAGAAATATAATTATGATGAAAAAGAATTCAAAGGTGCAAAATTCGTCGCAGCCTTCGGCGGCATTGATATAGA
>JAFWNO010000015.1 GCA_017510305.1 Candidatus Saccharimonadota bacterium
CGTCCTTTTTAACACTTTATTTGTCTTCATATTTTCCCTCCTATTCTAAAAAGATGAAAACAAAACCACGAGTTACAAACTTATCTTATCTGTTAAAATACGACCCCTTCCCTACTTTTAAGTACGAAAAAGATTCTCTGTAATTATACCACGATACCCCTAGAATGTCAATATTTTTATGCTTAATCTCCAGGGAGAAGTTATCCAACACCTTAGCAAAATGCCCATAGCTAATTTATACTAGACGTGCGGAATCGTTTATGCTAAAATAGAACCACAATGAGGTGCGAATCAACTAGTGCGAGGAGTATCCGTCGTCACAGGAAGGTAAAAAAGATGCAACTCGGCGCCGAGCCTAAGGCTACGGTCAACAAAAAGACCGCTGGCATTTTCCTGGCCCTCGTCGCTCTCGTCGCCTTCGCCGGCATCATGGGTGCGATGATGCCAAACAACGCTGATGCTGCACCACGGTATAAGGGAAAACATCCTCTAACTAAATTTGACCGCATTATGTATTGGAAAGATGGTCAAATGGGAGATATTGAATGTAACATGAACCTCCCTGCTAAAACCAAGCCGAAATGCTACCAGCCCATCCCCCAAGAATACGCCTTGGGTTTTATCAATACCGAAAAAACCATTGAGCGTGCCGTCCGTGATGTTGTTTTTAAAGATGGTAAGGTCACTAGAAATAATACTGAAAAAAATAGAGCAAACGTTCCGTCACAAGCTCGGTTCCTCGGAAAATCTGGCTATATATTATCTAGTACGGGAAGGTCGCCATTAAAATTTATAGATTTATTTAATGGGGCATCTTATATGGGCAACCTTTATGACGTTCGCATTTATGGGAATGGAGACGCTCATTTACAAACATATAGAAATTCAATTGTAGAACACTATCATTCGGGGGGATATGTAGCATCGGAATGGCATTTCTACCCTAGGAACACCCTGAAAGCCTTGGATGAGCTCTATTACGTAGAAGAAACGAATTTTGTCGACAGTGAAGAGGGTGACTTACAAGATGATTGTTCCGAAGTTAAGGAAAAAGATCCTAAAGACCCTAAAAAAACTATTACCGTAAAAAAATGCACCTATGACAAAAATGCTTATCGTGACGCTGAAGGGAAAGTCATTTATACAGGAGTTTTTCGAGAAGGTGACGCATATGGGCCAATTAGATACACGGCTGCCGAGATGGAAGCATATCTTATAGAGAAAGAGAATAGCGTCAGGTTGCTCGGCGTGGAAGGAATGGGGACTTTTAAAGGGACAGTCACTTTTAAAGATATCGATACTTGGGCGGTAGAAAGATACGCCGCCGCCTCTGGTGTAGACTCAGTCTTTACTACTTGGAATTCCATTGAATATGCATCGCAGGCTACAGTTAACAGTGGGAAAGCCAGTATCTATAGCAATGCATACTTTAGCAATTTTTGCCAAGATCCAACCCCGGATAAGATTTGCTACTATGCTTGGGGTGGGACTGGCGAGAGTGGTCCAGGTAATACTGAATCTTGGATATGGTTTAACTTTTCGTCAAATAACATTATTCCATTTGCACTAATTTATTGCGGTGGCGGCCATGGCTCAATGATTGAATCAGATCAATTTTATATTACACATGTCTTGATGGATGATCTAGCGGAGATTCCCGAAGAAGTTATTAGTTCTGCCCAAAACTTCCAGCAGGACTTTGAGAGTTTGTATGGCCACCCTCTAGAGGATGATAAAAATTTCCCAGCAGAATATAAGTCCGAGACCGATCGAATTCTGAGATTCTTCCCAATCTATCAGTATGCCAATTACGACCCTTATACAATGAATGAGTTATTAGGAGAATTGCCTGGAGGCAAAAAGTTGAAATGGTATTCTTGTGAACGGATGACAGAAGATTGTCTCGTCCCATATGATCCAGAGCATGATGATGGGTCGGTGACAGTGGATGGTACTACTTATACCAATGGTTATGATTTTGTTTCTAGCTCTAGAGTATACTATGCCAGTATGAATGATGCCATCGAGGTAAACTTCCCTAACACTTGCTATAGTGACAATACTAGCACTGTGGAGGTGAAAAATGAGCAGTAGATTTAAAATAGGCTTAGGCCTGGCAATTTTCTTTGGGTTATTTTGCACTACCAACGCCTCAGCTATTGATTATAACCGCACGTTCTCTGGTGCTTCCTGGTACTATTACACTATCGATAGCGAAAATAAATATAGCGATGATGAGATGCTCTATGTTCCTTTCGAGGGAACTAACACCGAAAAGGTCGCCGTCCCGGCCAAGACCTGCCAAAGTTACGGCGGGTTTTGGGCGCTTCTCAAGAACGGATATAAAGAAGGCTCAAACGGCGAAACCGTCTTGTCTGGCAAGCCAGTCTCAGCCACTGTGCTTAGTGATATCTACTACAACTACAAAGGTGCAACATGGCCCGTTACCGGCTACACAGCTTTTAAAAGTCCATCTGATCACCAAGCTGGACCATTCGACGATAATGGCGCTGGTGTTAGTGCGAAATTTTTCGGGGAGATGGAGACAGTATTAGATGCGTTAGATGCGGACGGTGCACTTATTAATACATCTGCTGTCCCACAAACTGCGAAATATAATCTAGGGGATCTTAGCTATTTCTGTGCCAGCTCCGATCCGTCCAGTATCCCAAATGTCACGGCTGATTTTGTAAGTTTTTCAACGGTTTCTCTAAACGAAAATTATACTAGTGCGCCAGTTGTGAATGGTCAGGGCTACATTTCCGAGCCGATAGTGGTTGATGCCACTAAGCAGAAGACTGTCTCAGTCACTTTTCGTCACTATTTTGCTAAGAGCCTCGAGCACGCAGTCGAGAATGTGTCAGTACCATATAGCCTCAGTGATGGTGATTCTGGCTCTATCCAGACTATCTCTATGACTGAGCGCTTCGATATCGGGGGAGTCAATTATTATGCCGTGGGAGTTGAAAAGACAGTCTCTCTTGAAGTATCTTCTGGAGAAGATATAACTTACTGCCAGGCAGTCGATTTTAATAACGGCAACCCAAGCTCATACAATCTAGCGGATTACAAAGTGTTGATGAGCTCTGGTAGTAAAGCCAGTTCTAGCGTCTGTGTATCTATCCAGGTGATCACCACATCTCCAGAGACCGTTTCTAGTTGCGACCAAGGTGGCGGGGGCGAGATGTTTGAAGACAAGAGCGGTAATAAAGTCGCTGGCAACAGCGTCATGGGCAGCACGATTACCACCGTGGGTATTTCGAAAAATGGCGAACTCTTCACCACTACGGCCGCCTCTCGGAATGATGTAAAATTAGTTTATACCAAGCCTGGTGACAAGGTCCAATTTTCGTATTCTCTTTGCTTTGGAGCTCACAATGTCGAAGGTAAAGACGCTAGTACACTGGGGTCTGGCGGTTCGAACTCGAATAACCACCCAAACGTTTTTGAAATCCACGTTGGCCAAGAAGGCAAAACTGCAGTTGAGGATCTTCAATATCTTTTTGGTGGAGCAAAAGATCTACTCGGCCAATCCATTTTTGTCTGGCCTGAGGATATTAAGAAAGGCCAAATTTCGATTGATAGTAAAATTAACTCATTTTACTATTTTGGTTCACATAGCACCAAAGTCCCCATTACAAATAAACAGTATATTACAATTGACAATACTAAAAAACAGATTTCTTTCGCATCTCCCGATGCGTCCTATGCTCCAGTTATCGTTGGCGGGACCCTTAGCCAGTCGTTATTCTATCAGGATCTTGCAATCTGGCCCGAGTATCTATCAAATTCCTGGTCGAGTAGAGGTCCATATAGCAAAGATGCTCGTGAGTACTATTGGGGTAGCATTAGGCTCCAAGGCGAACTGGAAGATTACCTAGAGGCTTACAGAGACTATCGCAACGGTTATACTATTCCTTCAGGTAAGCACGTATTTGCCAATGATGAAATTATAAAAACCGTAGGGGCGGCTACTCCATATAATTTTGAGACTGAGGTTCATTCTGAAATTACCAACCACCCATCCAGTACCGTTCAGCCTGGGGACGAGATAAAGGTTGGCGGGTATATTGACATCCTTCCTCGGGTCAATCCGCTCACAAGCGATAAAAACGCATCAGGAGATTTTGTCCCGTATGCTACCGCTACCCCGATTGATACCAAGGTCGAAGTTATCGAGCTTATAGTTAGAGATACAGCTAACATTGATAAAGAGTATAGTTATAATGATAAATATGGCGTCCATAAAGCTACTTTAAGACAGATATTGAATAGTGAAACTAAAGATACATTTACCAACAGTACGATTTGTAGCATGTATCAATATTACCTTGGCGACGACCTCGGCGAATGTAGCTCGGTCATCGTTAAGGGCAACAGTAAGATTGTTAAAGACAAGAAGTTAAGAGTAGTTGGGAATGAAGATTCTAACCCAGAAGGTGAGATGGGCTATTTCAATACAGATAATCCGGAAGAGTCTATTGAGCGCATTATACCTGACGTCGAAGCCGGCTACAAATATTGCATTGCCATCGGCATCAACCATGGCGATTCACACAATCTGCCAGGACAAATCCTAACAGAGGATGAAGCGGATAATGTGTATAGCGTCAGTCAAGGGACTAGCAGATCAGTCCGGACCACTTGGAAAACCTCCAAGTTCTCTTGCCGCACCGTTACCAAGGAGCCAAACTTCCAGATCTGGAATGGTGGGGCCTATGCGGACGGTGGTATATCGGCAGTGATTTCCGATAAAACTGTCAACACAAAGGTGAGCTCAAATCTCTTGCAAAACGCTGCAGACGAGAAGCATCGTGCCACTAGCCCATCGGCCTTTGGCTCTTGGGCGGAGTATTTTATCGTCTCTAAAAGCAGTGTCACTGGGATGGCTTCCGCTTCCGCTCTCGGCTATCGGACCCCGTTCGAGTGGAAGAAGACTAGCAAAGATGGGTCTATAACCAGCCATACAGAGTATTTTGCCGCTAATGGCTTTGGGCCTGCTCCGGCGAATTTTTGCACACTTTCACACCTCACTATTGCAAACACAGAATGCAAAAGCAATCGCGCCGGTAAATATGCCTCGGGGGATACAGATAATGACACCCTGGAAAGTACCAAAGAAATAATCTTAAATTATTACACTGACGATCGTTCGGGAACTTTTAAAACCGAATATAGCAGTATCGTCGATCCTGACTATGGTGAAAAAATCAACGGGGCAGACTTCTTGAAAGTCAATGGCCCGTTTAAAATTGATACTCAGATAGCTAGATTGTACGGTTCTGGTACCCTTGTGATTAAAGTCGACGGCCGGCTTACTATTAATCAGAACATTTGCATAGGTAGTGGCATCTGCCAAGAGAATTTTTCCGACTGGGGGTCCCGATACACTGAAAATACCAATAACCTCTCGCTCAGTGGCCGGAATAGTGACTTAATTTCTAATGGGAACCTAGCTACTATCCCGCAGGTGATTCTTATTGCCGAAAATATTGACATCGGCCCAGAGGTATCTCAGATCGACGCCTGGCTTATCACCGATTCTGATGACGAGAATTATGACGGCGGGACAATTAACACCTGTCTTGACTTTGAGCCCCGGAAATCTGGCGCTAACACCTGTTGGAAGACTCTTAAAATCAACGGTCCGGTCTTCACCGCCAACTTGATGTTGAATCGTACTGGCGGGGCCTGGCCAGGCTTCGCCGGCGATGTTGGAAATCACGCCTACGATATTTTATATAAAAAGATGCAAAATTTCATAGCCGACACAGTAACTAGGGCAACTAATAATCCAAACGACCCCATCAGCATAGAAGCCACCAACTATTGTAATGCAAGTCTTATTCCCGAAGCCTGTAAGAAGACTCGGATTAAAGTTATTGCCGAGCGAGAGTTTCTTAAAGAAAAAAGCAAAGAAGAAATTAAAGCTTATAAAAATGCTGGCAATTTCTCCGCCGAGAAATCGACCGTTTCTGCCAACAATGCCTACTCGCGCGATCTTACTTGTGACGGCTCCATTACCCCCGCTGAGATCTTTGACCTTCACCCAATCGTCTACTACTGGGCGCTTGCCGAGTCTCAGAAGACTCATCAGGCTGTCGTTACCTATGCTCAAGAGTTCGCTCCCCGTTACTAAGCATAAAAGATATTGACATTTTAGAGAGAAAGTAGTATAATTGTAGAGAATCTTTTTCGTACTAAAAAGTAGGGAAGGGGTCGTATTTTAACAGATAAGATAAGTTTGTAACTCGTGGTTTTGTTTTCATCTTTTTAGAATAGGAGGGAAAATATGAAGACAAATAAAGTGTTAAAAAGGACGCTGACGGTTCTACTGTCAGCGGCAGTTTTTATCTGCTCTACACCGGCCATAGCTTCGGCAATGGAGTTAGAAGTAGAGGACACCTTGTCGGTAGACACCATAATAGAGGAGGCTGTTTCAGAAAACTCTATTGTGGGAGAAGCTAGCTCGCTGGACTCCGTATTGGAAGACGTCGTCTCGGAAGATACCGCTTCGGCAGGCTTTGCCCTGGAGGAAAATAATTCTGAGTCATTTATCCCAGAAGACATCACTGTTTCGGATAAGATAGATGACAATATTACTCCTGACCAGGCATTGAAGCCGGGTGATTCGGTTACTATTCTATATAAGATGTGGGATGATAAAGAAGGCTATACGACAATACCTGAAGGTTATACCTTGATCGATGATGATTGGTATAATATATATAAGTCTACTGTTCCAATTACTGAAACCGCACAGGGGGCTACTATAACGCTTCTTCCGCCACCTGACATACCGCCAGATGACTCCGGCTTGGGACAACAGCTGTTTTGTGGTTGGGCCAGTCCACAAGGTGGATTTAGCTGGATTGAAGGCAGTGCAATTCCACTCAGTATGCTGCCCATCGACGAATGGTCATCAGAGTATACTTTTACTTTTGTATCTGGGAGACACCTATATGCTTTATACTATGATCTTGA
>JAFWNO010000016.1 GCA_017510305.1 Candidatus Saccharimonadota bacterium
CATCACAGATAAACATTTTTATGATATTATTGACTATCTTAACCCAGGCGATGCCCTAGTTTTAAATGAAACCAAAGTTCTCCCTGCCCGCATCTTTGGCGAGCGCCCAGACACAAAAGGCAAAGTAGAGGTCCTACTTCTCAAAGACCTCGGAAATGACACTTGGGAATGTCTTACCCGCCCACAAAAGCGCCTTAAAAACGCCAAAGAAATCATTTTCAAAGACAAGTCCGACAAAACATTGCTAACAGCCACGATCGAAAAAATTCTACCAGATGGCATCACCCATCTTAGATTCAACTACAACGGTATTTTTCTAGAAAGATTAGAAGAATTGGGCACTATGCCTTTGCCGCCTTATATTCATGAGAAATTAAAAGACCAATCTCGCTATCAAACCGTCTATGCTAAAAATCTCGGCTCTGCTGCCGCCCCCACCGCCGGCCTTCACTTCACTCCAGAATTACTAAAAAAATGTGAAGAAAAGGGAATTAAAATCATCAAAATCACTTTAAATGTCGGCCTCGGCACCTTCCGCCCTGTCCAAGTGGAAGATATCAAAGATCACCACATGCATACCGAAAGTTACGAGATCTCAGCAGAGGCTGCCAAAAAAATCAACGAGGTTAAAAAAAGTGGTGGCCGGATTATCGCCGTCGGCACCACCACCGTCCGCACTCTAGAGTCTGTCGCAAGTAAATATGGCAAAATCGCCGCCGACTCTGGCGAGACAGACATCTTCATCTACCCAGACTACAAATTTAAAGCTATCGACGGCATGATTACTAATTTCCACCTACCTAAATCTACTTTACTAATGCTCGTTACAGCATTTGGCGGCAAAATTATAAAAGACGCTTACGCTCACGCAGTCGACGAAAAATACCGCTTTTTCTCGTTTGGTGATGCGATGTTAATTATTTAAGGAACAATATGAAGCTCAAATACCAACTCATCCACCAAGACAAAAACACCAGCGCTCGCTACGGCAAAATAATCTTTACCGATAAAAATGGCAATACCCAAGAATACGAAACGCCGATGTTTATGCCCGTCGGCACACAGGCCACCGTAAAGACACTTAGCCCCGAGCAAGTCGCCGCCACTCATCCGGGCATCATTCTTGCTAATACTTATCATCTTTGGCAGCGCCCAGGCGCCGAAATCGTCACAAAAGCCGGCGGCCTCCATCAATTTATGAACTGGCACAGCCCCATCCTCACCGATTCTGGTGGCTACCAAGTTTTCTCGCTTGCTCGCAACAAGAAAAAGGATATTACCGAAGAGGGCGTCCATTTTAAATCCGAATTAAATGGCGCTAGCCTTTTTCTTACCCCCGAGAAATCTATCCAGATTCAAAACTTACTAGATTCTGACATCGCCATGAGCTTTGACGAATGTCCGCCCGCCTCTGCCGACCATACTTATCTCAAAAATAGCATCGAGCGTACCCTCCGCTGGGCCGAGCGCGGCAAAAACATTCATGCTAATAAAAACCAAAATCTCTTTGGTATCGTCCAGGGCGGCCCCTACAAAGATTTGCGTAGATTCTCCGCCGAGCAGACTGTCGCCATGGATTTTGACGGCTACGCTATCGGCGGCGTTGCCAACGATGATGAATGTAAAGATGACATGTATAAGGCCATTGAATTTTCCGAGCCATATCTGCCAAAAGATAAACTTCGCTACCTTATGGGCGTCGGCGAGCCAGTGGATTTAATCGAAGGTGTCGCAAGAGGTGTAGATATCTTCGA
Organism: Candidatus Saccharimonadota bacterium; assembly: GCA_017510305.1. Taxonomy (GTDB): domain Bacteria; phylum Patescibacteriota; class Saccharimonadia; order Saccharimonadales; family Saccharimonadaceae; genus Nanosyncoccus. Next base: position 1,755 of record JAFWNO010000016.1, read on the forward strand.
CTGCGTTTCTCCTACGCGCCTTGCTCGCCATGGCAATGCTCTCATTTCTGGCATCCGCCTTGCAGAATCTGGCGAGCCAAAAGAAAAGCGCATCAATCTTAAAAACGCCTGCTTTGCCGAAGATTTTACTCCACTAGAAGAAACTTGCGATTGCTACGCTTGCCAGCATTATACTAAGGCTTACATCCATCATCTCATGAAGTGCGGCGAAACTTTTGGTGCCACGCTTCTATCAATTCACAACATCCGTTTCCTCATCCGCCTAACAGAGCAAATGCGTGACGCCATCAAGGCAGACGAATTCAAAAAGTTTAAAGATGAATTCATAGGAGTATAAAACTTTATTTTGCGGGGCCTGTCGGAGCCACGGCGAGACGGTCGGCGCGGCCCCCGCGACGGCGGGCGGACGCGACCGTTACCCGTCAAAATAAAGGTTTTATACTCCTAATCAACCCATCTTTCTAAACGATTTCGCTCTTCCGAGCCCTCTGGATACGAATCTAAAATATCTTGAATATAAGTTTTTCCATTAGTAATATTCAGCGTTTCTACATCTGGCATGCCAGCTAGTAGCCGCACCACCGCTTCATCCGTATCAATATTTGTCATCGATTTCTTATTGCGATTTTGGTAAGAATTAACCCTCAGTTCTTTATAAACAAACCGCTTAATCCCCGCCTGAAGGCAATACTTCAAACAATTCTCGCAAGTAGCCACCATGTTATATAGTGTGCAGCCAGTCACATCCCGCCCAGCAAACAACAATGCGTTCATCTCGGAATGAATTACAAAGTAGTATTTCATCGGCCGCTCGGTGAGAGTCATCTTGCTCTCGTCTGCGCCTTGTACCAAGCCATTATAGCCAAAGGACACCGGCCGCCGCCGCGTATCTACTATTACGCACCCTAGTTTAGATGATGGGTCTTTACTGCGTTCCGCCACCCGCTCGGCAATCCCCATAAAATATTCATCCCAGTCAGATTGTTTACTCATAGTTCCATTATATCACATTATCCCGCCCATGCTTGCGTATATAAATCACGTTTGCTAAACTATAAATTACTAGTTATTTAAAAAGGAGGTTTCTATAAAACAGTTCACACTTTTCCTATTATCAATTTCGCTCACACTCGGTACTTTATCACAAACAACTATCAGTACTTCGGCTACGTCCTGCCCAGATTATCAGATAATCTACGCACGTGGCTCTGGCCAATCGCTCAATGACGACGATTACCGTAAGTTCAAGTCCATTCTTGCGTCTAGTCTGCAGAATCTAAACGTTTCTTACGATTTTTATCAACTTGGCGCCACCAGCCAAAATGGATCCAAGTATCCAGCCGTTTCCGTTGCTAATTTTTCTACACTTCTTGGTGCCAAAATTAGTGCTGGAGAAGCCTATAAATACGGCGAAAGTGTTCAATCTGGGCGCACCGAGCTAAAAACGTATATAGCCAACCTTTCTGCCTCCTGCGAAAACACCCATTTTATCCTTGCTGGCTATTCTCAAGGCGCACAAGTCGTCAGCACTACCTTGTCAAGCCTGCCAGCAAATAAAATCACTTATGTTGCTACCTTTGGTGACCCTAAATTATACCTGCCCGAAGGTATTGCTCTCGAAGACAACACTATCCCAGCCTGCAATGGTATATATTCAGATTACCGCGTCAACGTCCCAGATTGTCGCGTTGTTGAAGGAGTTCTCGAAGCAAATGTCCCCTATCGCCCAGATACACTCAAGAATAAAGTCGGCACTTGGTGTAATTATGCCGACTTTATGTGCGGCTCTAAATTTGATTTTAATAACCTTATGTACGGCCACACGTCCTACCAGTCCAACGGCAGTTTCGCTGAAATTTCCGAAAATATCACCGCCGCCGTTTCTGCCGAGCAAAGCACCAGACAGGCTTCCGCACCCTTACCCGCTTCTAACCAAACTGATGTCGCCATATTGATAGATGATACTAATATTACCTATAGGAACCGCGATATCTACGACCAACTCATCTATGATACTCAGAATGATTATCCATCCAATACAAAATTCTCTTATTATCATTTTGGCAAAATCTACGATAAATTCACCGCTTACGCTGTCCAAGAAGCTATCGAGCATACCGATTGGCAAAATGATTCCAAAAAAGAGATTGTCATTATCAGTAATGCTCCATACCAGCTCGACAGCGTCGATAATCTCATAGAGTTAAGAAATATCCATATAAAAACCGTCAACATTCCAGATGCTAATAATATTAAATATAGCAGCCAATCCCTTACTCCTCTTAGCCAGCTCCCCATCATTCTTTCCAGCGATAACCATCTTTCCCTAATCATTGTCAATGATGCAATTCTTGGCTTTACCGACCAGACCAATCTTACTATCACAGATTTACAAGAAAATGATAAAGTCACTATCATCCCTGTTGGTAATAATGGCCGCAAAAGGTCAGCCCAGACCCACTATTATCATGATAAAGAATTAAACAATTCACCTCTGGTAGTAAAGGCTCCAAACAGTGGCGAGAAATAATTGCAATCTAACCTTAAATAATATATAATAGTACTTATTATGGATCCAAAGGACGACGATAAAAATATCGGCCAGCAACATTGGGATAATCTTGTTGGTGCCGAATCTTCCGCCGCCGAAGAAAAATCTAAAGACAATCCAGACCTAGATACTTCCAAAGTAGAGGATACACCGTCTAACAAAATCGCCGTCGATCTATCCAGCAAGGGCCAGCAGGGAAATACAAAGCAAAAGAAAGGATTCAAAGGTTTTATTAAAAAGAAACTTCCTGCGCTCCTAATCATCTTAGCTCTCGCTGGTGGCGGTGGCGCTATCCTCGGCTCTCAAAGTATGCAGGGCTTTGCCATTATCAACCGTGCAATTCAAGAGTTCAATAGCATGGGCACAGTCAACGAAATCCGCAGCAATGCCCTAATGATGCGCATATTCAATAAAATTGCCCCCAGTGCCGACGAAAAGGTTAAAGGCACCGTCTTCGATTCAGACAATTTCAAACTAGGAGACGCCGAAATAGCTGCTTTTAAGAGCAATAATATGGATGTTACCGAAGTAGATCTCGGCGACGGCAGTAAAGTACGTTTTATTAAATATACCGACAGCGATGGTATAGCTCATTCCATCACTGGCGATGCCGATAGTGTTTCCAAATTAAAAGGAGTCGGCCTAGATGACGCTATAGATTTTAAAACCGCTAAAGCATCCGTTCCAGATTTTGACACGAAATTTACTGGCGCTACCGCCACCTATTCCGGCCAAAACGGTAGATGGTACAATAATCTAACAAACAAATTTCTAAAACGCATAGGTTTTGGCCGTAATCGTTTTAGTGGCTACGAGTCTACAGGTGATAATGATACTGATACAGAAAACTTTAAGAAAATCGCCAAAAACCAAGAAATGACCGAAGGCACAGAACTCCGCGGCGACAAAGAAGTCGAAGAACCAGATCCGGATGCCGAAGAAGAAGCTGAACCAAAACGCACCAAGAAAAAAGGTGTCCCTTATGATACTGATGCCGAGCTTAATGAACCGGCTTCAGAAGGGCAAATTAAATCTACCGACACTCCAGACGCTATAGAAGAAAAAGTCACCGCAAAAGCTAATAAAATCGCTAGTGCCGCTAATACCGGAGTAAATGTTAAGTGTACTCTAATGACGCTTGC
>JAFWNO010000017.1 GCA_017510305.1 Candidatus Saccharimonadota bacterium
GTGGTGGCGTCAAGGCAGATTTATCAGCCGGCCGCCAAATCGATTCAAATGGCGGCGATTATGAGATCCTTATTTCCGAAGAATATGCCAGCAAACTCGGCTTCAAAAGCCCTGAGGATGCCATTAATCAGATAGTCACCTTTGGCGTAAAACAACCTATCAAATGCTACACCGTGGCAAACCCAGACGATTGTATCGCCACCCTAGACGCTAAAATCGTCGGCGTCCAAGCCCCCAGCATCCTTTCAATCGGCGGTATTCGCATCAATCAGGCCGCCAATGATGCTATCTATAATTTAGAGTCAGAAGGCATCGCCGAAGATATTAAAAACCGCACCGCTATGGCCACCGGCGAAATTAACCCTGAAAAAATCGACAGCATCAGAAAAGATTTAAAGAAATTAGGCTACACTGCCATCACCATCGACGACGAAATCGGCATGATTCGCACCTTCTTTGACGTAATTCTCATCGTCTTTACCATCTTTGGCGCCATCGCCCTTATCGCCGCCGCTATCGGCATCATCAATACATTATTGATGTCCGTCCAGGAACGCACCCGCGAAATCGGCCTCGAAAAGGCTCTTGGCCTCTCCAAAGGCAAAATCTTCCTTAGCTTCAGCATCGAGGCGATTATGCTCGGTTTCTGGGGCTCCGCACTTGGTACGGCCATTTCAATGCTACTTGGTTTCGTTGCTAATACCGTCTTCCACCAGCCAGGCGGTTTCCTCGAAAAACTCCCCACTTTCGACCTTGTTAAATTCACACCAGAATCTGTCGCAATTCTCATTTTAGTCGTAATGTTTATCGCCTTCCTCGCCGGCACCATGCCAGCCAGAAAAGCCAGCAAGAAAGACCCTATCGAAGCTCTCCGTTATGAATAAATTAGTAGAAAATGCCAATATCACCATCGACAAATTAGTTCCAGGCGGGCAGGGAATTGCAACACTCGAGGATGGCAAGAAAGCCTTCTTTTGGAACGTTCTTCCAGGCGAAACGGTCGAAGAATACGAAATATTTAAGAAAAAAACAAAATATATCGAAGCTGTCGCTACTAAGATTTCAAATAATAGTCCGCATCGCATCCCCACCCGCGACAATATCGCTCTCTCTACTTCACCATGGCAAATCATGGATTATACTTACGAACTAGACCAAAAATTAGCATTACTAAAAGAAAGTTTCCGCCAAGAGAATCTCAACTGTCCAGCAACACAAGTTCAGACTGACGGCAAACAATGGTTTTATCGCAACAAAATGGAATACTCTCTCTATTGGGACATTGCCGAAGAATGTATCAAACTCGCCTTTCATCAGCGTGGCACTCATCGCAAAGTCCCCATCAAGTCTAGTTCTCTAGAAATACCGACGATATACGAAAAAGCCCTCACCATTATCAATGACTTAAACACTCGCGGCGAAGAGGCCTATAAATATCAATCATTGCTCCTACGCGCCAATCAAAAAGGCGAAGTATCTGGCGGCCTCTACGAAAACGGCAAGCCTCACCCCACTTTTAAAAACCTTACCGATACTATCTTAGGCCATGAATATTCCTATTCACCAAACGGATTCTTCCAAATTAATCTGCCCGTCTACGAGATGGCCCTCCGCGAAATTAAAGACTACATCACAACCGACAACGTCCTAGATCTCTACGCCGGCGTCGGCACCATCGGCCTCTCTGTCGCCCGCGACAAAAACCTAACTCTGGTAGAAATAAATAAAGACGCCTTTGCCGAATTGGAACGAAACTGCATGAGGGCGAGAAGAGAACTTGGCATTGTCGGGGCCTGGCGGAGCCACGGCGAGCCGGTCGGCGCGGCCCCCGCAACGGCGGGCGGACGCGACCGTTACCCGACAAGCCAAGACTCTTCTGGCCCGCAAAATGGACCTTCTCAAAAGCGCCAACTCCGCTCAGTTTTATCTAAATCCGAGGAAGCCCTAGACTTCATCCAACCAGACCAAACCGTAATCGTCGATCCTCTCCGCGCCGGCTGCGACATCAAACTTCTCGAAAAATTCCTCGAAGTTACCCCAGAAAAAATCATTTATCTTTCTTGCAACCCTTCCACCCAAGCCCGCGACCTCCGCATCCTCGCAGAAAAATACAAAATCGAAAAAATCACCCCCTTCAATTTCGTCCCCCGCACCCCCCACCTAGAAAACCTTGCTATTTTAAGTGTGCTATAATAAAAGTATGAGAATAACGATTTTAGGTGCGGGAGCATTTGGTAATGCTCTGAAAGATGTTTTAATTGAAAATCATCACAATGTTAAATTTTATGATCCTATCAAGTTTCCAGATACTACATTAGAAGACGCCGCTAAAGATGCCGAAGCCATCATCTGCGCCGTTCCATCAGATTCAGCCGAAGAAACTTTAGCAAGTATCCCCAATAAAAATGTCCCACTCATCAATACCAGCAAAGGCTTTCTCAATCTCAAGCCATTTAAAGCCTTCCCTAATTTTAGCATCATCAGCGGCGGCTCTTTCGCCAGCCAACTAGTCGAAAAAAAGCCCACCATCCTCACCGCCACTGCCGATTTGCCAGAACAATTATTTAA
>JAFWNO010000018.1 GCA_017510305.1 Candidatus Saccharimonadota bacterium
ATGTCTAAATATGTGATTAGATAATTAAAAGTTTGGGTTGGCAAGTGGCGTAACAGGGGTGGAGTGTAAAAAGCAATTCTGAAGCGATTCTCCGATGGCTAGAATTGCTTCCGAGCGGCGCCTATATATGTCTATTAAAGCCTATTTATGCCTTCGACTTCGACTTAAACTGTCATCATTTTTAAAACATTCGTCGCTATAAAAATCTCCTTATGGTCTGGCAAGCCAGACGGGGAGATTTTTATAAGCTGAATGTTTAGTAAAAATGATACATTTTAAATCTAGATATGAAATCTCAGACATAAATAGGCTTTAGCTTATACATTGCCAATCGTCCAGCCTTTGATCACGTAATGACGTAAAAGAGTGATTGTGCGACATTACGGATTCGTGAAAAAGACGGTTGTGTATGCGTGGTTATGTACCCCATAAAATGCCGAATTTGGCATTTTGAGTATGATTTTAGTGACGTTTCCCCTTTTTATGATTGTGATTGCGGTTTTGCTTATTTCCGGCCTGATTTTGGCTCGTATGAGCCTCTAATGGCTGATTTGGCTGGGCGGAAGCCTCTTTCTGCGCAAGGATGGCCTTTAGATCTTTAAGCCCTGGGGCGGATTTTTCCTCGGCTTGATTTGGGGAGATTTTCTTGGGATTAACAGGGGTGGGGAAGGGCTGTTTACGGGGGTGGGAAGAGAGGGAATTTTGGAGATTAGAGAGGGCAGGAGCGGCGGCTTCGGTGTCAGGAATAACAGAGAAGCGTTCCCTGTTAATGCTTCCCCGCTCGCCGGCTGCGCGGCCAGAGTCGGATAATTCTTTTTTATATTTTTCTGCTTGCTCAATAGCCTCTTTAATTTCGGCTTCTACTTCGGTGCGGGGGCGAGAATACATCTGTCTGGAACTTTCGATGATGGTTTCGAAGTTGTCGTCAGGAGTTTTAGGGATGGAGAGGGTGGTAGCAGAGAAGGCGGGGACCTTTTCCCCGTTGATAATCATAGAGATGACGAAGTTGCGATTATTGAGAGCAAGAAGGTCGGCAGCCTCGAAAGTTGGCTCGAATTGCTTAGAGAGGATGGGGGCGTCGTCGGCAGATACGCGAAAGGAGATGGTGGTGCCGACGTTGCCAAAGACGGCATCGCGGACGGCGTCTGTCATCTGAGCGGTGTATTGGTTGGCGACGGTAAGGTTGAGACCGTATTTGCGCGCCTCAGAGAGAATTACGGCGAAGGAATCGGTGGCAAAGTTCTGAAACTCGTCTACGTAAAGGTAAAATGGGCGGCGATCTTCGACGTTTTCAATGTCGGAGCGAGACATTGCGGCAAGCTGGACTTTAGTGACAAGGAAAGCGCCAAGGATGCCGGCATTATCCTCCCCTATTAGACCCTTGGAGAGATTGACAACCAAGATCTTCCCTTCGTCCATGATCTGGCGGATATTAAAGGATGATTTTGGCTGACCGACGATGTTTCTGATGATAGGATTAGCAGTGAAGGCGCCGACCTTATTGAGAACAGGGGCGATAGATTCGTTTATTTGTTTTTCGCTCCACCCGCCAAATTCGTGCTTCCAGAATTGGAGGACGGTGACGTCTTTACAATAATCGAGAGTTTCTTTGCGGAAATCTTTATCGGTGAGCATACGGGAAATATCGAGGAGGGTTGTTTCGGGGCGGTCTAGGAGGGCGAGGAGAGTGTAGCGGAGGATGTGCTCTAGCCTAGGACCCCAAGAGTCGCCAAACATGCGCTTTAGGACGCCAATTACCTCTGAGGAAATATTGGGCTTTCTGGTATTATCAGTGATTTCGAGAGGATTAAAGGCGACGGGGTGGGCGGTGTCGGAAGGGTTGAAATAGACGACGTCTTTGATACGATGCTTTGGCACGAAGCGGAGATTATTAACGGCGAAATCTCCGTGTGGGTCGATAATACAATATCCTTGATTATAATAGATGTCTGAAAGGGCGAATAGTTCGAGGAGGCCGCTCTTCCCTGCCCCAGTTTGGCCGATGATGTAGACATGGCGGGAACGATCGCGGCGGAGCATACCGAATTGATAATTGATGCCGCGGAAATTGGTAAGGCCAAAGGCGGAAATTTGCTCGTCGTTGGCGGGAGAGCCAGTGATAAGAGGGAGCTGGGCGGGCGGCTCGGCGGTTTTAGAGGTGGCCCAGACGATATTTGGTGTCTCGACAGATGTGTGTGGCAGATGGTAGACAGAGGCAAGTTCGGAAATATTGAGGATAAAACCTTTGCCGAGGAATTTGCGACGATTATAATCATCGAGGGCGGCTGGGTCAAAACTAGCGTTTATCATCTTGAAACCGTTTAGATTGGTAGAATTAAACTGTTTAAAGGTGCCCACGAGAGCCTGCATGTTTAATTTGGCGTCAGTCTGATTGTTGCCAAGATAAGCGAGGCGGATTTTAACGTCATAGCCGAGTTTAGTGGCCTTTTCTTCGGCCTTTTCGACTTGAGTGCTGAGGCGGTCCGATAATTTTACCTCTGGGGCAGGATTAGACGTGCCACCTTCTGGCGGGCGAAAGAGCGCGCCAAGGGCTTCTATCAGCCAGATCCAGTCAATGCCGAGAATTTTGAAAGATTTTTGGCCGGATTTTACCCGTTTGACCCATTTGTCGGTAGTTTCTTTATGCCAATCATCGGGGATGGGGCGGATGAGGATTTGTATCCACATTTCTTCGGACTTGTCAGGGTTGAGCTTGGCGAGTGTGCCAGTGATGCCAGCAAGAGGGTCTACCTCGAAATCGTCGAAGGTTTTGATTGGTAGGACTTCGTTTTCGGTGAGAGTAAGCTCGGAACTGTAGGCGACGGGGTGTGATTCCCTGGCCTTTTTGACGTAATCTTCGTCTACGACGTGGATTTGGACGGAAGGATATTGGGCATAAATCTGGCCCTCGACGAAATTCTGGAGAATCTTGGATGTCCAGATATAGAAGCGGATTTGCCCGCCGGTGGAAACGATTTCAAAACTTAGGTATTCCTGAACGCCGCCAGAATTTTTTAATTCCTCCGCGTCCCTTAGGATGCCGTGGAGCGAGGCAAAAAGTTGCTCGGCGGCAAGCTCCTTTTTGTCGTTGGTGCGAGGGATTTCCAGCATGAGGATAACGGAATCAAAATCTTGGTCTTTTATCTGGTGTAATTTGCGATAATTACGCCAAGTGAGGAAGCCCAAAATAGCCACAATCGGTATCCATACGATGGGCATAAGAATGAAATTGATAATCTGACCTATCATTAATTATATTTTACCATAAACACTTGGTGATTGTTAAGCCTTGACTTTTTGATTGAAACATGATATAATTGGATTAGATAGTATATTATTCTTGACGGATTAGAATAAGTGTAATAAAATGAGAATATAAAGAAACAGGACTCTAGGAATCCCGTTTCGTGTTGGGTGATTAGCCGGCTAGCCGGCTAATCATTTTTTCTCATTTTCTACTTACTTTTCGTTTTCGTTGAAAGATGAGTTTAATGAGGCAGATTTCTACTTTCATTTAACTCTACATTATCTAGCTACACATCTTATTGATTCCCCATCGCCTTTTTGAAAACTATACATAGGCCCGTTGTAATTGTTGTTTTGGATAAGTATTCCTTGAGCGTAGCCGACTCTGTCTGTCGTTCCATATCCGCTCCAAATTTCTACGTTTTCCCCTTGATATATCTCTGTACCGCCGCTCCAAGACGCCCATTTTCCATAGTACTTTTTAAATCCTAAACCGTAATAGGGTGAAGTCGTAGCAACATCTACAATTTTTATACCACTAGATACTAATTCATTAGAGCCAAGTACGCCATACGACACTAGTAACTTTTGCCAGCTCTTATTTGGTCCTGGTGTGACAAAGCCACCTATTGGTAATTGCCAATTTTTAGGACAAATGCTACTATTCTGTTGTTCTGAAACACTGCAAGTAGTAGTCAATGCTATCGCACTGCACCAATTGTAATAAACTTGATCGGTATATCCAGTATTGGTTGCTCTGTGCACTTTTGCCGCGTCATAAATATTATTTCTCCAATTACTCGTATCCGGTATTGTAAAACTTCCACTCGGCATATCTGTATCCGCTGATGTAACTGTCCTATTATAAAGATTAAGATTGTCCGTCATCCAGCAGTTGTTATCCTTGGCTTTTATGATGCCATAGTTGGCTGGTGTGGTAGTGTTGTAACTTCCTCTAGTATCTTGTAAGGTTTTAGTCATACCTATTGGCATGGTCTTACAGATATCTGTGGTCATCTGTTGCATAGTAGTAATGTTATTTATTGGTGCAGTGCCTGTGTAGCTTATAGCGTTGTTCTCTGTTAGTACTCTACCAAAGGTATCTAGAGTTAATTCTACTTCGTAGGTACCTACTGGCATAGCAGGGGAAGTGCAGGTAACATAGATAAAGTTATTAGGGTCTTTAGTTACTACTGGGCTTTCACAGATACTATCTTCTACTTTACCTTGTGCATTATTACTATTATCAATGAAGGTAACGGTAGCAGTACCTA
>JAFWNO010000019.1 GCA_017510305.1 Candidatus Saccharimonadota bacterium
AAGCTTTAGTACCAGTAGTGGCAGTGAAATGATTTCTTTCTTGCTGAGTGTCTGAATTATTGTAGATATCGGTACTACCAGTTGTAGAGTTTAGGTATAGTTGATAACCATTTGGAGTATTAGTATAGATATTAACATTATCTACTGCAGTATTTACTACACCAGAAGAAGTAGGAGTGATGTTTACACCTAGTGTACCAGCAGAAGAGATAGATACTGTCCATGAGCCTTCAATAGAGACATTGACATCAGTATTGTCTGTGCCGCAGATATTATCTGTGCCAAATACCATACCGTCCTCGCAAGTAACAGCAGAAGAGTTAGAGACTGGGGCTAAAAAATTGCCTACTACATAGGCAAACAAAAATGATGAAAGACTAATGATGCTTACTCAACAGAGATTTCGCCCACCCCCCCCTTAAAAAGCTGATTTGTCATGATAATACTATTCTCCTAATGTTTATTCTATGTTTTATTATATATTAATAATTTGAAATTGACAAGATTATTCTTCGTGGGTTTTGTCGAGAGACATAAAGCGCAGAAGCTCTGGGTGGAAGTATAGCTCGATCTTGCCGACGGGGCCATTACGGTGTTTGGCGATAATAAGTTCGGTGATATTGGTGGGCTCGTAGCCTTCCTCTTGGTGGTAGTAGTCGACGCGGTGGAGGAACATGACGATGTCGGCGTCTTGCTCGATAGAGCCAGATTCGCGAAGGTCTGAGAGGACTGGGCGAGGATCGTCGCGGCCGGTGACGCTACGGGAAAGCTGGGCGAGGGCAATGACTGGCACTTCTAGTTCCCTGGCGAGCTTTTTTAATTCGCGGGAGATTTCGGTGACTTCTTGGACACGGTTGCCAGCATAACGGCTACCGCCAGAGATGAGCTGGAGGTAGTCTACGACGATGAGGCTGATGTCGTGGTCGTGCTTGGCGCGGCGAGCTTTATTGCGAAGCTCTAGGGCTGTCATGCTACTGCTATCGTCGATATAGATGGGAGTCTCGCCCATTTCAGCCATGGCATCGCCAATTTTAGCAAAATCGTCATCGGACAGATTGCCATTTCTAATTTTCCAGCTATCTACGCCAGACACATCAGCAACCATACGGTCGACGATTTGATCTTTGCTCATCTCCATTGAGAAGAAGAGGACGCCGCGATTATTGATGGCCGCGGAATTATAGGCGATGTTTTGAGCAAAAGTAGTTTTACCCATGGCTGGGCGGGCGCCGATGATGATGAGATCGCCATTCTGGAGGCCAGATGTTTTCTTGTCTAGGTCGCGGAAGCCAGTCTTGAGGCCGCGAAGCGCACCCTTATTTTTATGGAGCATTTCAATTCGGTCAAAAGCGCCTACAAGCAGGTCGCCAAGGGCGGTATAGTCTGATTTGGTGTTTTGATCAGAGACGGCGAATAAGTTTTTCTCGGCTTCGCCGACGAGGTCGCCGACTTCAGCGCCTTCTTCGTAGGCGGCTTCGACGATTTCTGTGCCGGCCTTAATTAAGCGTCGGCGAGTGGAAGCCTTAGCGACAAGCTCGGCATAATCTTTAGCGTGGCTGGCGGTAGGGACGAAATTAGTAAGTTCCACGAGATATGGCTCGCCGCCGGCATCTTTGAGATGCTTTTTTGCCTTTAATTCGGCGGTGACAGTTAAGAGATCAATAGCTTTGGATCTTTCGTAAAGATTAGTCATAGCGGCAAAAATCAGACCGTTTTGCTTGGCGTAAAAATCTTCGGCTTTTACCTCTTCCAAGACATCTGGGAAACTTTTATCGGAAATGAGAATGGCGCCGAGTAAAGATTTCTCAGCGGTAATGTCTTGCGGCGGAATACGGCCACTAGTATTAGTTGAACGGGTTTCCATCGTTATTGACCTCCTCTACATTACCCATTATATCAGAAATTTGGCCAAAATCTTTGGAATTGTATTCGGATAAATCGTGGACCGCGATGGAAAGGCCGGAAAGTTTGGCGAGAAGTGTTTTATTATTGGTGGCATTGAAAATGCCTTGATTTTTAACGTAGAGGTGGAGGGTAGTGGCATCTTCTTTGTGGTGAGACCTCTGGAGTAGATTATAAAGCAAAGCGGAGCTTTTAGAAAGGCTAGCCATAAAGGTCTCCCAGCTGAAGTTGCTGGCATCTTGGATGGGTTGAGTGGCAGTATCCGTAGCTTTTGGCGACTCCACACCTTCACTTTTTACTGCTCCAGACTCGGCCGAGGACGTCATACGCTGGGACGCCGGCAAGACCGCCCTTTGGGCGGACCTGTCGGGTCCGTCAGGAATATACGTCGTCGTCCTCGCAGGTGGAAATGCAGTTAAAAGTGAAGTTGTGGACCCGCCTAAATCCGTATTGCTGGCCAGAAAGGCTAGTAGTAGCTTTGCTTCTGGGAAGGGGGCTTTTACCTCTGGCAGCTTGCTAAGTAGTGGCAGTAGCTCCTTTTTGGGTGTGGCGATAATCTTGTTGATGGTCTCTTCGGCGATGGTTTCTGGCTTGCTGCCAGTATTCAAAACATCTTTAAGTAATGTTGTAATTCTTGCAACGTCTGCTGAGGTGTAGGCGGAGAGTAAATCGTCTATGATTTTATCTTGAGGAAGGCCAAGGGCCTTATTGATACTATCTGCGGTGATTGTTTTATCAGAGAGATTGGAGATTTGGTCTAAGAGGGAGATGCTATCGCGGAAGGAACCGCCGCCGCGCTTAACAATGATGTCTAGAGCGTCGTCATCGATATTGATTTTTTCTTGCTTGGCGATTTTTTTCAGATGATCTTTCATTATTTCGGGCGAAGCGAGGCGAAAGGTATAGACTTGGCTGCGGGATAGAATAGTGGGGAGGACTTTCTGCGGGTCGGTGGTAGCCATGATAAAGACAATGTGGGCGGGTGGCTCCTCGAGGATTTTTAGGAGTGCGTTGGAGGCCTCTTTAGTGAGCATGTGGCTTTCGTCCAAAATGTAGACTTTATATTTGCCCTTGGTGGGGGCAACGATGGCGTTTTCGCGAAGCTCGCGAATATTATCGATGCCACGATTAGAGGCAGCGTCAATCTCGACGATGTCGACGTAATCATCCTCTAATTCGTAGTCGAAATTATTGATGGCGTGGGCAAAAATGCGGGCGATGGTAGTCTTGCCGGTGCCGCGTGGGCCGCAAAATAGATAAGAGTGGGAAATATTGCCCTTTTTGATGATACCTTGAAGGGTGTTGGTGACTTGATCTTGGCCGATGACGTCTTCGAGCTTGGTCGGCCGGTATTTTCTGTATAATGCTTTTCCCATTTATTCTATTATATCATGACTATAAGCGTTAGAATTTTATTATTTTTTACAACGTTTTTTAGCCGTTCCCTGTTTTTGTGGTGGAAAACTTTTTTTCAAAAAAGTCTTGACTTTCATGCTGTGGTGCGGTATTATAAAGTTAATATTAGATTTAAACAGACAGGATGCGAGGTGATGTCTGAATTACCAGAAAAACAAATAAAGAGATTACGAGCACTCATCCAAGAGGCAGAGACTAATTTGTCTGCGGCGAAGGAGCTTCTCATTTCTGTGCTGGGAGATGGTGAAGTAATTACTGCGCCAAGGGATGTGGTAATTTCTGGTCCCGAAGGAAAAGTAATTGAAGGTGTATTTGATGGTCAGATTATGATTGATCAAGATGGTAAGAATTATCCTGTGCCAGCAAACTATGCTTCTAAGTCCAAGCTTGTTGAAGGCGATATTATGAAACTTACCATCACGCCAGAGGGTAAATTCCTTTACAAGCAAATTGGGCCAGTAGAGAGACAGACGGTGATTGGTACGCTTACACACCATGATGATAAGTACTTTGTGGAAGTTGGCGGTAAGGAGTATGAGGTATTGTATGCTTCTGTGACATACTTCCGCTTGAGGGAAGGCCAGCAAGTGTCGGTGGTGATACCGGCGAAGAATCCGGAGAAGGCTACCTGGGCCGCAGTCGAAGCCGCCCTTTAAGATGCCAAAATCCCTCATCTCGGCAATTTTCCAAATTCGCTCTATCGGAATAGCGCTGAATTTGGAGAAATTACCGATCTAAGGGATTTTGACTATCTTAAAGTATGTGGAAAATCTTGAAAAAATTAATTCAATTAGATTTTTGGCTTCGCTCTATCGGAATAGCGCTGAATTTGGGAAATTACCAGTCTAAGGGATTTTGACTATCTTAAAGTATGTGAAAAATAGACGATTTTATCTAATCTACAACTAAAGGGTTGAATAGTTATGATTTTTGTGA
>JAFWNO010000020.1 GCA_017510305.1 Candidatus Saccharimonadota bacterium
GTAATCTTCAGGGGTGAGTTTGTCGGCAATTTTAGCGAATTGATAATAAGAATCAGGATTGTCGCCAGCTGGGGCGGAAATAATAAGCGGAGTGCGAGCCTCGTCGATTAAGATGGAGTCTACCTCGTCTACGATAGCGAAGTTTAATTCCCTTTGGCGGAGGAATTCTGGCTCGGATACCATATTGTCGCGGAGGTAATCAAAGCCAAATTCATTGTTGGTGCCATAGGTAATATCGGCAGCGTAAGCTTCTTTTCTAGTACAGGGCTTGAGGTGTTGCATGCGCTCATCATCGTGCTCTTCGTTGGTATATTCTGGGTCGTAAATAAAGCTGGCATTATTGATAATAACGCCTACAGACATACCGAGGAAGTGATAAACTGGAGCATTCCAGCCGGCATCACGCTGAGCAAGATAATCGTTGACGGTGACAACGTGGACGCCACGACCGGTAAGAGCATTAAGATAGGCAGGAAGGAGAGCGACGAGAGTTTTGCCTTCGCCGGTCTTCATTTCGGCAACATTTCCCTCGTGGAGGGCAATACCACCAATGAGCTGGACGTCATAATGGCGCATACCGAGAATGCGCTTGGTGGACTCGCGAGCGAGAGCAAAAGCGTCGGTAAGGATACTATCTAGAGCTTTTTGCTCGTTGACAGAGTGAAGTTTCTTTTTGCCGAGCTTTTTAGACTTTTTGGTCTTTTTGCTAGTATCTTTATCTATTTTCTCTACGGAAACTTCGGCGATGGCCGTTTCGGCTTGCTGCTTTTTGGTGATTTTTGCTAGCCTCTGCTTTAATACTTCTGTCTGCTCGGCAAGCTCCTCTTTGGACATATTCTGATATTTAGGCTCAAGCTTATTGATTTCTTGAACCTTTTTATACATTCGTTTAAGGGTACGCTTTTGTGCGTCGCCAAAGACACCCTGAAGCAGGCGGGTTAATAATGTTTTGTCGGCCAACTTATCAGTAGGCTTTTTCTCCTTCACTCTTTTCATATTCCCCTTATTATACTATATTAGCCACGTTTTTTGAAGAGGCTGAATTTATTTTTGCGAAGATGTGGGTTGACTTCTAGTTTGTAGCGGCGGATTTGCCCCATTAATTTGGCTTCTAGGATATCGATGCCGGCGAAGACATTGGTAGTTTCGTCTTTGGCGGCGATAACTTTACCACCTGGGATTTCCATGGCGGCGGATATTTCGTATTTATTTGTATTGGCTTTATCAATGCTGCGGATGACAATTTTAACGAGGACGTTTTTCTTGCTGCCACGAGGGAGATAGCGGTCCAATTTGCCGATACGCTTTTCGGCGTATTTTTTGAGGCTATCCTCTACTTTATAGTTGTTGCCAGTGATTTCAATTTGCTCAATCATGTTGTGAACTCCTTTACTTATATTATACCATATAATATAATGGTAGTAGTATGTTAGATGTTAATTTTATCAGAGATAATCAAGATTTAGTTGAAAAGTCTACGCTTGAGAAAGGTTACAGCGTAGATATTAAGGAATTGTTGAAATTGGACGATTCCAGAAAAGAGCACTTAAAGGTCGTAGAGACTTTGAGAAAAGACAGAAACGAGATAGCGGCTCAGATGAAGGGCGGTAAGCCGTCGGATGATTTAATTAAAAAAGGCAAAGAGATTAAGGAGAAGCTTGCTATAGAGGAAAATGGTCTGAAGGAAGTTGAAGATGAACTGCAGGCGATGATTAATCAAGTGCCAAATATTATCTTTGACGATGTGCCACTTGGTCCAGAGGAAAATTCCGTAGAGGTGAAAAAATGGGGTGAGCCAAAGAAATCTGGGGTAGACCATTTAGATTTTGCAACGAGTCGCGACTGGGTAGATTTTGAGCGTGGTGCGAAGGTGGCTGGGGCGAAGTTTTATTATCTAAAGGGTGATTTGGCTTTGCTTGAGAATGCGCTTCTGCAGTTTGGTCTAAAGAAGATTCAAGAAAAGGGTTTTACCTATATGACGGTGCCAGATTTGGTATCTTCGCGGATTTTGGAGGGTTGCGGATTCAACCCGCGCACTTCAGACCAGTCTGATGAATACTTTGTAGAAAACGAAGATCTGGCTTTGATTGCTACGGCCGAGATGCCACTTACCGGCTATCATATGGACGAAATTTTGGAAGAGAAAGATTTGCCACTATTTTATGCCGGCTATTCGGCTTGTTTTAGAAAAGAGGCTGGTGCGTATGGTAAGTATACTCGTGGGCTATTCCGTGTGCATCAATTTAATAAATTAGAGATGTATTGCTTCTGCTTACCAGAGCAATCTAAAGAGATTCACGAAAAAATTCTTGAGGTGGAGGAAGAAATTTGGCAAGAGCTAAATATCCCTTATCATATTATCAATATCGCGGCGGGGGACCTTGGTGCGCCAGCGGCGAAGAAGTACGATTTGGAATATTGGTCGCCGGTGAATCAGAAATATCAGGAGCTAACGTCTTGCTCTAACTGTACAGATTTCCAGGCGCGGGCAGTGAATTGCCGTGTGCGCAGGAAGGACGGCTCGATGGAGTTTGTACACACGCTTAATGGTACGGCTATCTCGCTAGCACGCACGATTGTGGCGGTGCTAGAAAATTATGCTAATGAAGATGGTACTTTTACGATTCCAGGGGTACTGAGGCCGTATTTTGGCGGTAAAGAAAGCCTGTAGGGCTGGACAAAATTGATAAAATATGGTATAATAAGGGTATAGGCTAATTATTTTCTTGTGATAGCAACTCTGGGAGGATTTTGATGAGCTCGGAGACAACTTCCTCGTAAGTGGTATCGTAAGTGCGGAAGCCGGCGGCATATGGATGGCCGCCGCCGCCAAAGTAACCAGCGACTTTGTCGGAAATGGAAATGTCTGAACGGAGTTTGCCGGTAACTTTGCCATCTGGGTAAGTCTTAATGGCTACGGCTAAGTGTACGCCCTCTACGAGCCTTAATTCCTCTATGATGAGTACGCCTGGATTATATTCGTCGGAATATTCCTCGATGTCTTCCCAGGGGATATGGACGGTGGCGAGTGCACCATCTAGGGAATAGTCTACACGCTTGATTAGGTCGGCTTTGTAGTTCAAAATCTTTTGGGATTTGCGCATGAATTCGCGGCGGGATTCTTCAATTTGCCAGAGTTCTGCGCCGAGGCGAGATAAGCCGGCCATTTGGTCGAAGATTTCAGCGGTGACGGTTTGGGAAGTTAAGCCGAGAGTGTCGGACATAATGCCAGCCATGAGATATTTGGCGCAAGTCTTATCGACTGGCATATTTTGGTCTAATGCTACTTTGTAGATTAGTGAGCAGCAAGCGGGCAGAGGCTCGATGATTTTGTCGTGAGGGAAGTCTAGGTCGTCTTCTGTCTCGTGATGATCAAAGACAAAGACAGGCTTAGAATAGAGGCAGTTTTTAATGGCGGTGTCGTCTAATAGTTTAGAAAGTAAAACTGATGCGGCGGTGTCGACGATGATGTAGCCGTCGGCTTTGTAATCAAATTCATCTTCTACGCGGGACCAATCTTCCATATAGCGGAGGTATTTGGGGATGTCTACTGGACAATAGAGAGAGATTTCTTTGTCTTTCAATAGATAATCTAGGGCTAAGGCGGAGCCTAGCGAATCACCATCAGGATTTTCCGCCTGAATGATGCAAATGTGGCTTTTATTCTCTAAAAATTTTGTGAAATTCTGGTACATATTTTTTAATTATACCTTAAAAATGGGTTAAAATCTAGTATTGCGAAAATAACATTAGCATGATAAAATGTAGGTATAATAATTAACCGAAAGGATAAAAATGGCTAATAAAAAATCAGCAAGTAAGACATACCTGAAGGTCTTGGGTGTTATTACTATTATAATGGGCGTGTTTGCGGCTATCTTTGGTATCGCGATTTTCTGTTTGAAAGACGCAGATATTTTGAATGCTGTAGGTGCGGCTACAGTCGAGCAGTTTACTAAGGCTGGCATTGCCGAGAATGCTGTTAAGGCTGTGCTTGGTACAACAATGCTTGTTTCTAGCTTTATCAGCGTGCTAGAAGGTATTTTGATGCTTCGCGCCGCTAAGAATCCAGAGAAATCTACGCTACTATTGGTGCTCTTGGTACTATCTACAATTTCTGGCGCAGCCACACTATTTATGGAGGGCTTTAGCAACATTGGTACTGTTATTGGCAATATTGCCTCTTTGACAGTCAACGTACTTGCTTTGATTGCTACATTTAATATTCGTTCTGAGATTAAATAATAGAATTCGTACTGCGAAAGTCCTAGCCAGGAAATTGGCTAGGATTTTTTGTTGCTCAGTTTGTGTCTAGAAATCTTCGCTGATGTCGCCAATGAGTTTGACAGATTCGGACTCTGGGAGAGCTTCGACGTCTTTTAATTTTCTTTCTATTTGGCGAGAAGTGGTTTCGGCGGAGCCGATTTTATTGGCGGTTTCCTGAAGTTTCTTTTTAGTCTGAGCGAGAAGGTCGCCGAATTTAGAGAACTGGGATTTAACGGCGCCGAGAGTCTGCCAGACCTCACTGGAGCGCTTTTCGATAGCGACAGTGCGAAAGCCCATCAAGAGACCGGAGAGTACGACGGGCAAAGTGGAAGGGCTGGCGATGGTGATGTTGTATTTTTGGCGGATTTCGTCAGAAAGTCCCGGAATGCGGAGAATCTCGGCATATAAACTTTCTGTGGGAACGAACATCATGCCGATGTCGGTGGTCATTGGCGGGTCGAGATATTTAGTGCTGATTTTTTTGGCCTGCTCTTTAACGTCGGTGGCGAGAGCCTTCTGATATTTTGTGATTTCAGTTTTGTCGCCATTATCGTAGGCGGCGATGAGCCGAGAATAATTCTCTACGGGAAATTTAGAATCGATGGGTAAATAGACTGGATTTTCTTCGTCTTTTCCTGGCATTTTGACGGCAAATTCTACGCGGTCTGATGAGCCCTTTTTGGTGGCGATGTTTTCTTCGTATTGGCCGGTAGTGAGGATATCTTGGATAATTGATCCTAGCTGGACTTCGCCGTAGATGCCGCGGGTCTTGACGCCTTCCATAACTTTTTTCAAATCGCCGACACCAGTGGCGAGAGTCTTCATTTCGCCGAGACCTTGGTATACCTGAGTAAGCTGAGTGGAAATAGTCTTGAAACTTTCATTAAAGCGTTTTTCGACAGAGGCTTTTAATTTTTCGTCGACAGTTTCGCGCATTTCTTCCAACTTTTTGGTGTTTTCGTCTTGGAGATTTTTAACGCTAGTGTTGACGGATTTTTGGATGGTTTCGAAATTTTGGGAGATCTCTTTGCGATTTTCGCGGAATTCGCCAGAAATTTTAGGAGTGAGTTTGTCTACTTCGGACTCGATGCGAATCATGCGCTCATTTAATTTCTTGGCAGTATCAGCCATTTCTTTAGCGTATTTATCGGCCTCGCTCGCGGTGTTGGTCTTTTTGATGATTATGGTGACAATAGTAATTAATAAAACAATGTTGGTGACACCTAATCCAATTAAAATCATTTCCATAAGTATTATTATACCAGAGGCTGGGGATTTATGCTATAATAGAAGGAGATGAAAAAAATCATTATTTCTAGGCTATTCCTATACAAATACAGATTTATTATTGGGTATATCTTGCTAGGGTTGGCGCTTGTGGGGACGATTTTCTTTTTGCCAATCATTACTCCGGGTGGAATCTCTGAGGCAGAGATGGAATCTACCATAGTTAGTAATAATACGGGTGTGGATGCGTTTTTGAATGGTAATATTGTCGATCTACCTTATCATGCTTTGCAACATCTCTCTATTCATTTTCTTGGTTTAAATAGTTATGCGATAAAACTCCCGAGTATCGTGATTGGGGCAATGCTGGCTTTTCTCTTGATTTTACTACTAAACCGGTGGTTTAAGAATAACGTGGCGTTGATTGCTAGTATTATTACGGTGCTATCTACGCCATTTCTGTATCTGGCGGGCTCTGGCACACCTTTGATTATGCTGGTATTTTGGCCGACGTTGCTTTTGTGGCTGGGCTCGAAGATTCAGGGCGTGAAAAAGCCGAATTCTATCTATTGCTTTATCTTTGCATTCTTGCTGCTATTTTCCCTGCTGACGCCGCACCTTGTTTACCTAGCGGCGTTTATATTTATCTTTGTACTCTTGCAGCCACATCTTCGCCATACATTAAAGACTTTGCCGCGTGTTCCGTTTATCATTATTACTATTATTATCCTTGCTGGGGTGGGAGCGATTGGTTTTTGCCTGAGCCGTAATCCTTCCGCGATTACTACACTACTGCTTGTGGAAGATTTTAGTATTGATAAATTTTTCTCTAATCTTGCTGCTGCGGTGCCACCACTATTTTCTTCTACTGGGAATGTAGAGAGCACTTTCCTGTCGCCGCTGATTGGCCTGCCACTTTTGGCGCTGGCCTTTACTGGGCTGATTTCTACGGCGAGAGGCTTCTTTGCGTCACGTAATTCTATTGCTAGCTGTCTAATAGTCTTTACGGTGTTACTGGCTGGGCTAGA
>JAFWNO010000021.1 GCA_017510305.1 Candidatus Saccharimonadota bacterium
GCCGTGCCAATATTGCTTTCTGGAATAAATTCTATAGTATGTCCAGCAAGTGCGAGTATTTTAGCTACTCGTCTTTCGTGTGGCCAAGGATTTGCATTTGCAGGTGTAATTACTATACCTCTCTTTTTCATTTTCATTGTTTTAATGTTATCAAAAACACTAGTTGCTTGCAAGCATAAAAATTATGCGCGGTGGGCGACGGCGTAAGGGTCGGCATCGCCGGTGAAATTATCTTCGGGAGTGATACCAAAAATAGCAATTATTAACTCTTTATAGGTGAGCAGACCAACAGTTTGAGCGTCTTTATTTAAAACGATGAAGAAGAAACAATTGGCGCGAAGAAGAGCGGCGAGAGCCTGCTCTAATGTATAATCTTCGCGGACATAATAGACGCGCGGATCTAGATATTGTGAGGCTTTATCCGCCTCTTTAATTTCTAAACTATTTAGCGACTCGGTATGGATGACACCGACGATTTTGCCAGTATTTTTGCCAATTACCGGAAAATGCGAAAGGCCGGACTGATATAATTTATCAAGCATAAAGGGGCCGAGATAATCATCTTCGCGGACATAGGGAACATCTATTAGCGGTATCATAATATCTTTGACTTTGCGGTCTGAAAAAGTCATGGCGGAAGCGATAATGGCGCGCTCGCGACTAGACAAAATATCTTTAGGGGTGCGGCGGAGGACTTCCATTAGTTCTTTGGTGTTTTGCGGGGTGAATTTGGGGCGGGGGGTCTCGGCGCCTTCGGCATCAAGTAACTCTTCCCTATTTTCTGGGAGGAATCTATCTAAAAGTTTATGAAATTTATCGTTCATATGCTATAATTTATATATATTATACCATACAAGGAGGAATATGAAAAAAGTGACTGGAGTGATTATTGGTTTGCTAGTGATAGCATTTGGAGCATTAGTGATTTTTGCTCTAAAAAATAAGGCTGATAGCACTGCTGATTATAATCAATACAATGCCGATGCGTTTATCGCTGGCAACGAATATAACGGCGGGATAGACGACCATGTAAAGGGCAATAAAGACGCGGATGTCTTGCTAGTGGAATATGCAGATTATCAGTGTCCCGGATGTGCCTCGATGAATCCAAGAATTAATAAAATCTTGGAAGAATTTGGGGACAAAGTCGGGCTGATTTATCGTAATTATCTTTTGTCTTATCACCAAAATGGTACAGCGGCACCTACGGCGGCAGAGGCGGCGGCGATGCAGGGCTACTGGAAAGAATACGCAGATATGCTCTTTGCGAACCAGTCTACGTGGGAGGTTGCCGACGTGGATGAGCGCGGCAAGATGTTTGCGGATTTGTTTATGAATGTAACGGAAGGTAAGGGTGACCTCGCAAAATTCCAGTCTGATATGGAAAAGTCTGAGATAAAGAAGAAGTTAAAGTTTGACCAGGGGCTAGGCGATAAAATTGGCATTTCTGGTACGCCGGCGATTTATCTAAATGGCGAAAAAATTGATTTTTCTGGGGCGAAGACAGAGGAAGAATTTTATACTTTGATGCGCAATAAGATTAACGCAGCGCTTGAAACTAAGCAGAAGGTGGCGGAATAATGGGAATAATTGAAGCGATAATCTTGGGGCTGGTGCAGGGGTTGACGGAGTTTATTCCGGTGTCTTCATCGGGGCATTTGGAAATTGTAGAAACTTTGCTTGGTGGTAATGCTGAGAATTTCCATTTATTTTTGGAACTTATCAACATTGGTACACTACTGGCGCTTTTAATCTATTTTCGTAAACGGATTTGGGGAATATTGGTTGATGTATTTAAGAAAATGAACTACAAGCTAGCAATAAATATTTTGATTACTTCTATTCCGGCGGGGGTGATAGGATTTTTGCTATCACATGTGATTGAAGATATGCCATTTTTCTCGTCGATGTATACAGTAGCGATCGCGATGGGCGTTGTAGGTATCTTGATGATTGTCGTAGATAAATTACCACAAATGGGCAAATTAAAGAGTGAAAATGATTTAACAAAGGGCAGGGCACTTTTGATAGGCCTGGCGCAGACTTTTGCCTTGATACCTGGAGTGTCGCGGTCTGGCTCGACGATCGTGGCGGGCAGGCTAGTAGGGATGAATTCTGAATCGGCAGCGGAATATTCCTTCTTGGCGAGTATCCCAATAATGTGTGGGGTGGTATTAAAATCGCTAATTAGTAGTTCTTCGAGAGCCTATATTGCAGATAATTTTGGCATGCTAATACTTTCTAATGCGGTAGCATTCGTGGCGGGAATGGTGGCGATTGGCTTTATCATGAAAGTATTGAAGAAGTCTGATAATTTGAAATACTTTGGATACTACCGCGTGTGTCTAGCGTTGATTGTGCTTATACTTGTATTGATCGCCTAAGTTTGATAAGATAGATAATGTGCCGTTTTAGATAATCGTCGTAAAAGCGGCAGAAAATAAGGAGTAGAAAATTAACATATGCGTAAACTTAAACGCGGCAACGCGCGTAAGAAATCGCACATACCTCCTGCCCCTTGGCAGGAATTTATAGAAATATAAATTTAGGTGCTAAATTACAAAAAACCAGTAGGGCGTTCTAACTATTTCTTTTATGGGCAATGGTCGCCAGCGCCTGTCTTCACAGGGCTGGCGCCAATGGGCTCCTAGCAAGTCCGCCACAGCCCACAAAAGAAACAATTAGAATACTCTACTGGTTTTTTGTTGCAACTCACGATTATTGCTTACTGGCTCTTGCTTTGCTTTTTTGCGGCTATGATGACATCTTCAAATAGCACTGCTACGGTGAGGGGGCCGACGCCGCCGACTTTTGGTGTGATGGCGGCGATGTTTCTATCTTCACGAGTAGCATCATCGATGTCGCCGACTAGTACGCCGTTTTCACTGGCGGTGCCGGCATCCACGAGGATGGCACCTGGCTTTATCATGCTTGGCTGGATGAGGTGAGGGGTACCGGTGGCGGTAACTATTACATCATATTCATTTAATGCGGAAAGGTCGCTATCGTGGCCAAAGACAGTAATATTGTAGCCAGAATCTTGCCACATTTTAATTAGCGGTGCACCGACTAGCCGACCTTTACCTACGATAGCGATTTTTTTATCATTTAGATTAATATTATGGCCGGCGAGCAGCCAGTTGATACTGGTGGCAGTGGCGCTATCAAAATCACCGTGGCCGCTAAGACCATCGACATCTTTTTCTTTGGCGATAAGTTTCACCACTTCATCAGTTTTGTCTTTATCTTTTAGCGGGAGCTGGACAATGATGCCGTGGACATTATTATCATTATTGGCTTTTTCGATGGCGGACTTGGCCTCGGCTGCGTCTTTAACTTTTTCATCTACGACAATAATGCCGATGTCTTCGCCATATCGAATTTTGAGATTAACATATTTGGTGATGACGGGATTATCACTATCGCGGATAATGACTAATTTGGGCGTAATGCCCTGCGATTTTAAACTGTGGACTTCGTGGGATTGGCGCTCTTTGATGAAACCGGCAAGCTCGCGGCCGGCAAGAATTTTTGTTTTCATTTATTTTTCCTCGATTTCCACTGGCTCTTGCTCTAAATCATAGCCAAATTTCTCTTTGATGATGTTTCTGATTGATGTGCGGGCCTGCTTTAAATCTTCGTAAGTTTTGGCGGAATCGTTGATAAGGATAAGAGCGGCTTTTTCACTGATGCGGAAACCGTTAAATGTCTTTCCTTTGAGGCCGGCATTTTCAATGAGCCAGCCGGAATTGATGATAGTGGAGCCATCCGGCTTTTTATAGGTGGGGTAGCCTTTTTCCTTGGCTTCATCAATTTCTGTGCCAGAAATGGTGACGTTTTTAAAGAAACTGCCGGCACTAGCTTCTTCCTTCGGATCGGGAAGCTTGGAATTTCGGACAATGAGGACCATGCGGCGGATGTTTTCTGGAGAAAAATCGGTTTCTTTATGCTCGTCGATGTAGCCCTGGAGAGATTTATAAAATGGTGGCTTTAGATAATCTTTATGAAGTTTCACCGTGACAGAAATGATGAAATATCTGCCGGCATCTGGGCCGTGATTAAAAATAGACTGGCGGTATTTCATTTTCATATCGCGAGATTTGATAGTGGTGTAGCGATGCTCTTTGCTATCGTAGGCTTCTACTTCCTCGATGATTTGGGAGATTTCTTGGCCGTAGGCACCGATGTTTTGCACGGGGGCAGCACCCAAAGTTCCGGGGATGCCAGATAAAGATTCCGTGCCAGAGTAGCCACGCTGGCAGGC
>JAFWNO010000004.1 GCA_017510305.1 Candidatus Saccharimonadota bacterium
AGCGGACAGCTCGCCTATGCCGCAGATACTGTTAATGTCACTACTAATTCTCAAAATGGCTACAAACTTTATGTTTCCACTTCCGGCAACGATAATAATATCTATCAAAATGGCGATAGTAGCACATCTTCTCAGGGCTACTTCCAGCCAGGTTCTGGCACCATCTCTGCTCCAGCCACTCTCCCGCAAAACACTTGGGGCTTTGCTCTAAACAAATCTCAAAGCACTTCCTATTCCTCCGCTTTTGCCAATATATCTGAGTATGTTAATGATACTGGCGCCCCCACCACTTCCTCCACTTGGGCCGAAGTCCCCACCTTTGCCAATTCTTCCGACGCCAAAATCTCAGAGCTCGTCGGCGCCAGCAACACTCCCAACGGCACCGATCTAGATATCTACTACGGCATCAATGCCAGCACCACCCTCCCCACCGGCGATTATTCCACTGTCATCACATATACCGCCATCTCTGAGGGTGTCAATGTCTTCCCCACCATGCAAGATTTTACTGCCGAGCAGTGCTACAATATGGCAGAAAACACCTCAATCAATCTTTCCGACTCTCGTGACGATAAGTATTACCGCGTCACCAAAATGGCAGACGGCCACTGCTGGATGACCGACAACCTAGCCCTAGATGGCACGGACGCCTATGGCAATGTGCGGGTGCTTACTCCTAGCGACTCTAATGTCACTACTAACCGCCCACTTGCCGCCAATATTACAGACGGTACAACCTCCGAATATGATGTCATTCAAATTTATTCTGGTAATGCCAACGATGTAACTTCCGAATGTAATCCATCCTATCCAGACTGTGTAGTAAATACATCCACCAAATACGGCAACCTCTACAACTGGAACGCCGCTACCGCTGGTGTAGGCCTCCAAGCTACTACTGGCACTGTTACAGAATCTATCTGTCCAAAGGGTTGGCAATTGCCAGACAATGATGGGGTTTATTCATATCAAAACTTAATGCTACATTATGGTTTACCGACTACAAATATGACTGATGCTCACTCTGCCGTAAAAACAGCTCAGCAATCCCCGCTTAATTTTGCTCTCGCTGGCTATTATGAGAATTCTTCTGTCTATCAGGCTCACACCGCAGTCTACTGGTCTCGTACTGTCCGCGCTAATAAAACTAATAACGCATTCAGTCTAGCCTTTGTTTCGGAGAATGGCGATCTCTTCCCCCAAAACAATTTCGCTAAGTATGGTGGCTTCTCCATCCGCTGTGTCTTCTCCGGCCAAGCTACCGATCCCACCATGCAAGACTTCACCACTACTCAGTGTAACAATCTTGCCACCAATGCTAGCACGGTCTTAGTAGATCGCCGTAACAACCAATTCTATCGTGTCGTCCATGCCCAAGATGGCAACTGCTGGATGGCGGACAACCTCAACATCTACGGTCAAGACATCTCCGCCACCGACTCAGACTTCACCACTCCTTCCACTTACACCATCCCCGCCAGCATCACCGCCACTACAGACTGGAATACGAATAATTACACCACAAAGAAAGTAGAAGTGGCTCACGGTCTCGGCCAGTATGCCACATCAGACAGTAGCTACTACGGTGAAGTCTTCTACAATTGGACTACTGCCGTAGCTAAAGAAACTACTGCCGGTGTCACTTCTGCACCAAATACCTCCATTTGCCCCGCTGGCTGGCAACTCCCAGTAAATGGCCCAGAAACCACCAACAAATCTTGGGCTAGACTCCTCGGCTCTACCTACGGCTATAATATTACCACAGGAGCACAATTAATAGAGAACCAGTACCTAGGCTTCGCTAAGTACTACGGCTTCTGGGGTTGGGACAGCGCCTCCGAGGTCGTTCAGGGCACGTTCGGCTACTTCTGGTCCGGTACGCCTAGTAGCGAGACTAATGCCGACAACTTATACTACATTTCTGGCGACGTCAACCCTCAGACTAACAGTGGTAAGGGCTACGGCTTTAGTATTCGCTGTGTCCAGCGCTAGCTCATAGCATAGAATAAAAAGCCATCGCGAGCGCGGTGGCTTTTTCTTGAACTAGAAAAGGGAATTAGTGTTCCTTATTCCAGCGCTTAATAGCCTCAGCAATCACTTCCTTGGCCGCGTCCACGCCAGCAAATTCCTTCACTTCCGTTGTACCAGCCTCCTTCAAATCCTTATAGTGATTGAAGTGGAAATCAATCTGGCGAATAAGTTGTGCTGGCAAATCTTTCAAAGATTCATAGCAGTTGCCATTATTACGGTCGTCCGCTGGCACCGCGATAATCTTATCGTCGACTTCGCCGCCATCCACAAACTTCATCACGCCAAGGATGCGCGCAGTCAAATAAATACCGGTAGTAAGTGGCTGCTCGGTGATGAGTAGTACGTCCAGTTCGTCACCATCTTCATCCAAAGTTTGTGGAATAAAGCCATAGTTGCAAGGCTTCGCAAAGGCCATTGGTTCTACGCGGTCTAGCATAAAGCAGGCTTTCTCCCTGTCCCACTCAATCTTATGGTTAGACCCAGTTGGAATCTCCACTACTACATTAATTTCACCTTTTTCATAATCCCCCGGCTCTAGAATTTTATTAAAATCTGCCATTTTTACTCCTTTTTTATATATATTATTATAGCATATATTACGAGGCGAGACTTCAAACATTTACTTTGTGAACAATATCCCGAAGGCTTTCAAAAAAGTCAAGGTTTTATACCTTTACTTTTTTGGAAACGTAGGCGTCCACAAAGTGAATGCTTGAAGTAGGCGCCGCCGATATGCTAAAATAATAATATGGTAAAGGAGAAAAAGCAAAAATTTTTGGTTGGTCGCACATTGTACTATTTTTGGTCCGCCCAGTGGCGCCACAAATGGCTCACTCTCGGCACATTTATTAGCACGCCAATCGTCATCCTCTGGCGCGAAGTAATTTTTGCCTATCTAATTGCCGATATCATCGCTAAAGTCACCGAAAATCCATCGCTAGAATATATTCAGACATATCTCGTTCCAGAGGCTATCCTTATTGTTTTACTCCGTCTCATCTTTTCGTCTCTACTTGGCGAATTTCGAGTATGGACGCACTGGAAAATGGAAATCCACGCCATATATTATTTATACAATCTTTGTTTCGATACTATTGCTGCGCAAAGTATGCAGTTTCATAATAATCGTTTTTCCGGCTCGCTCGTTTCGCAGGTTAATAAATTTGTTGGTGCCTATGAGCGTTTCATGGACGAATTGATTTTTAATGTTATTCCTCTCGTTGTAACTATTGTCACTTGTATAGCCGCCCTCTTTTTCAAAGTGCCGCTTTATGCGCTCGGTCTATTATTCTTTGTTATATTCTTCGCTACAGTCGCTTATCTTGCATTCAGAAAGATTATCCCGCTTAATCTCAAACTCGCTGATAGCGAAAACAAACGCACTGGCCAGCTCGCCGATAGCATTACCAACATTATTTCCGTTAAATCTTATGCTAATGAAAAGCACGAGCAGAAAAGATTTCAAAAGTTCAGCACCGCCACCGCCAAGGCCACGACCAACCTGCTCAATACCGAAATGAAACGCAATTTTGGCTTTGACTTCGTCTATATCGGTGTCACTGTTATTAGCCTTTTCTTCTTCCTTTTTGGGCAGAGTTATTTCGGCATTTCTCTCGCTACTATCCTCATCATTTTTCAATATACTAATAATGTTACGAGCTATTTATGGGGTTTTAATAATATCTTCAAAAGTATGAATCGTATCTTTGGCGATTCTACCGAGATGGTCGAGATTTTAGACATGAAAGATGATGTGGTGGACGCTCCAAACGCTGCCAAGTTACAAGTTTCAAAAGGCGCAGTAGATTTTAATAATATCACTTTTCAGCATCAAGAGGCTAAAGCTCCAATTTTCAAGAATTTCACGCTCAGTATAAAACCAGGCGAACGCATTGGTCTTGTGGGTGTGTCTGGCTCAGGCAAGACTACTCTCACTAAATTACTCCTCAGATTTGCCGACGTTTCTGAAGGTGGCATTGCTATCGATGGCCAAGACATCAAGGACATCACTCAGGAGTCGCTTCGCAAAGCAATTGCTTACGTCCCTCAGGAAACTTCGCTATTCCACCGTTCCGTCGCCGAAAATATCGCCTATGCCAAGCCCAGCGCCACTAAAGAAGAAATTATCCGCGCCGCCAAGCTCGCCAATGCCCACGATTTTATTAAAGATTTACCACAGGGGTACGATACATTAGTCGGCGAGCGCGGTGTCAAATTATCTGGTGGCCAGCGTCAGCGCATTGCTATCGCTCGGGCTATCTTAAAAGATGCGCCAATTCTCGTCCTAGACGAAGCCACTTCCGCCCTAGATTCCGAGAGCGAAGCCCTCATTCAGTCCGCTCTCGAGCACCTCATGAAAGGTCGCACATCTCTAGTCATTGCTCACCGTCTTTCGACTGTTGCCGGGCTAGACCGTATCGTCGTCCTAAAAAATGGCAAAATCGCCGAGCAGGGCACTCATGCAGAATTATTAGAAAATAACGGCGCCTATCATCAATTATGGTCTCGACAGTCCGGCGCATTCCTTTCCGGCAATGCCGAATAGTCTCTGTGGTATAATTATAAGTAATGGAAAAATTAGTAGAGTATTTTAAACCAACCAATTATCAGCTAAGTTTGCAAATCAATAAGCATCAGGAAACTTTGCGCGGCACCTGTATTATTACTGGTGAGCAGCTCGCCCCAGTAATCAAGCTCCACGCCGTAGGTCTCAAAGTCACCTCCGTTTCAGTAAACGAGAAGCCAATTGCGTTTAGGCAGGAGTTTGGATTGCTGGTGATAGATTTAGGGGATGGAGCGATTTCAGATTTGCCATTCTCGGGATCTATTTTCTCACGAGAAAATACGATAGGGAGCGACCCTGTAACGACAGGCGTCGCGACCGGTGCCCGAGAAGGCAAAACTGAAAGCGCGACTACTACTATCGAAATCAAATATCATACCCGCCTAAACCGCAACATGCAGGGCGCCTACCTCTCCACCTACCAGCACGCCGGCGCCGAGGAGCGCATCGTCACCACTCAGTTCGAAAGCCACTATGCCCGCGAATGTTTCCCTTGTATCGATGAGCCAGCCGCCAAAGCCACTTTCGACTTAAAAATCACCACTCCCGATTTAGACGATGAAGTTATCTCCAATATGCCTATAAAGGAAAGTAAAATTGTCGAGCACCCCACCGTTGATATTGATTTAAATATCTCCGGCACCGCCAAAAAGAAAATCGTCACCTTCGAGCAGACGCCAAAGATGTCTACCTATCTCCTCGCCTTTGTAATGGGCCGCTTCCACAAAAAGACTATTAAGTCCGACAGTGGCCTCCCCGTCACCACTTACTGTGCGCTCAATCAAGACCCTAAAACTTTAAATTTTGCCAACCAAATCGCCGCCGATGCCATTGAGTATTATAATAGTAAATTCGGCGTAAAATATCCTCTACCCAAATTAGATCAAGTTGCCCTCCCAGATTTTGAGGCCGGCGCTATGGAAAACTGGGGCCTCGTTACTTATCGCGAGTCCTGCCTCCTTGCCGATGATAATTCACCTCTAGATTCCAAAGAGGGAATCGCCATCACTATTACTCACGAGCTATCTCACCAATGGTTTGGTAATCTTGTCACCATGAAATGGTGGGATGACCTCTGGCTCAATGAAAGTTTTGCCACCGTTATGTCCTACATTTGTACCGATGCTATTCATCCAGAGTATCACATTTGGCAAGATTTCTTCACTTCCGAATGTCTTGCTGCTCTCACCCGCGATGCTTATCCAGGCGTCCAAGCTGTCAAGCAAGAAGTGAATGACCCAGCCGAAATCGCTACTCTCTTTGATGCCAGCATTGTCTATGCCAAGGGTGCTCATCTGATGTTTATGCTTATTCGCCTCATGGGCAAGCGCCAATTCTTTGCTGGTATTAAAAAGTACTTCAAAGATTACCAATATAAGAATACCGTTGGCGACGATCTCTGGGCTTCTCTCCAGCCCCATGCCGATTTCGACGTCCGCGAATTTATGGACACTTGGATCTCCCAGCCGGGCTATCCCGTCATCACCGATGGTGTCCAACAGCGCTTCCTCATCACCGGTGGCACCGACGAATCCACTTGGCCTCTCCCAGAGATAAAAGACGACATGTCCGGCCACTATCTCATCAATCTCAGCGGCACCGAGTTTGCCGATGCTTTAGGTAGCTTCAAGAATCTCAAAGAGGAGCAGCGCTATCGCCTTCTCATAGACCGCTTGCTCCTATCTGAAACTTCCCTTGTTTCCGCCGCCAGCCTCTTAGATTTGCTTCAGGCTTTCAAAGATGAAAAAGATAAAACTATCTGGGACCTACTTTCTACTATTATTAATAAACTCAAAATTTTCTGCCCATATGGCTCGCCTGAGTATAATAATTATCAAAAATTCGTCTATAGTATTATCAGGTCTAACTTAGACCGCCTCGGCATCAAGCCAAAATCGTCAGATAAAATCAACGATGTCAAGCTTCGCCCTACTATCCTCGCCTATGCTCTCTATTCCAAAGACCAATTAACCATTGATAACCTTTCTAATCGTTATAATAGTGATTATAAGAAGCTCGATGCCGAGACTCGCTACGCTGTCCTCGCCGCCAAGCTGGAAACTACCATAGAGGAAATATTTGATGAATATGTTTCCGCCTATTCTGATACTGCCGAGCCAGATTTAAGGGCAGATTTACTTGCTGCTTTCAGCGATGTTGAGCGCCCTACTACCGTTAAAAAGGTATTAAAATTACTAGAAAGCCCCGAAATCGTCCGCCCGCAAGACCATATTTACCTCTTTGCCTATCTTGTTCGCAACCACGCCACCAAGGACCAAGCTCTAGATTGGCTCTATACCCACTGGGATTATGTGAAAGATCTCACTGGCGAAAAGACACTTGATGATTACATCCGTATCTCTGCCCGCGTTATCCGCACCAAGGCCGAGGCCGATAAATACTTTACTTTCTTTGACCCACTATCAAACGAGCCAGCCTTCACCCGTTCAATCGCTGTCGCCCACCAAGAGATCAACGCCCGCCTTCACTGGCTAGATCTCGATGAAAAGGCCGTCTCCACCCGCCTCGCTGACCTCACCCAAGGATAGCTTGACAGTTTTAGCCAGATGATGTAAAATCAACATTACATTATTAACTTTAAGTAAAGTGTGGGCAGCGTGGAGGTAAAATGATTCAAAATAGCTCTGTCCAAATAAAATCTAATAATCCAAAAGAAGTTTTTGATAGTATCAAACAGGCAGATAATCAAACCGAGTATTGGAGTGCCAGAGATTTACAAAAGATACTAGGATATGAGAAGTGGGAGAACTTTCATAATACTATTAAGCGTGCCAAAAAATCTTTTGACACTAGTCAAGTAGGAGATAATTATAACATAAATTATCATTTTCTTAAAGTCAGGAAAATGATAAAAACAGGGAAGGGTGCAACAAGAGAAGTAGATGATTACCTGCTTTCTCGCTATGCCTGCTATCTAATTGCTCAAAATGGCGACCCTTCCAAACAGGTTATTGCAGATGCTCAGGCTTATTTTAATATCCAGACGCTCCGTCAAGAAAATTTTGAGCAGATGACAGAGGAAGAGCGCAGGCTTTACGTGCGCAAGCAAGTAGCAGATGAAGACAAGAAACTATTTAATGTTGCTAAAGAGAGTGGTGTAGAAAATTACGGTTCATTTTATGATGCTGGTTATTTAGGATTA
Organism: Candidatus Saccharimonadota bacterium; assembly: GCA_017510305.1. GTDB lineage: Bacteria > Patescibacteriota > Saccharimonadia > Saccharimonadales > Saccharimonadaceae > Nanosyncoccus. The sequence continues at coordinate 7,758 of JAFWNO010000004.1, forward strand.
TATGGTATGCGCAATAAGGAGATCGTAAAGAAGAAAGGTTTAGGTAAAGACAAGTTATTAGACCGCGCTGGTGCCACGGAATTAGCTGCTAATCTTTTTAGAATTACCCAGACGAAGGATAAGCTTCAGAGTAAAGTCGATAATGGTGAAGTTATAGGAGATAAGCCAGCGGCAAATACGCATTATATGGTTGGTAGCAAGGTGCGCCAAGCAATTGAAGAAATTGGTGGCACAATGCCAGAAAATCTCCCGCCAGAAGATGAGCACATCAAAAAACTAGAAAAAAGATTAACTAAAAAACAGATAGCTAGCAATAATAAGAAAAAAATTGAGTAATTTTGGCAAGTTTTATGCTATAATTAGTATAAGTACTAAAGGAGAGTAATATTGTAATGAAACTAAAAAGTCG
>JAFWNO010000022.1 GCA_017510305.1 Candidatus Saccharimonadota bacterium
TCCCAAGGGGCGAACGTAAGAAAATAGATCCCGGAATTAGCAGAGATGCTAAGGCTTGCTCTCCATACTTATCATTTCTGCCGTTACCACAACATTCGAACCAGACGAAATCTGATTATTTAACAGCATTTTAGCGACGAGATTTTCCACCGTTTGCTGGACAATGCGGCGCATTGGGCGGGCACCAAGCAATGGGTCGTTCCCTTTTTCGACAAGGAGGCGCTTGGCGGCGTCATCAAGCTCCACAGTAATCTTTTGCGGAGCAAGAGTTTTATTAATGCCGGCAATAATTATATCAACAACTTTTAATAAATCCTCATTTGAAAGCGGTGTAAAGATACAGATTTCATCAAAACGGTTTAAGAATTCGGCCTTAAATTCGCCGGAAGCAATTAGCTGATTTGTTAACTCATTTTTGACTTGGTTTAGTGGCACACCCTGGCTGATATACTCACGAATCTTGTCGGCGCCGGCATTTGATGTGGCGATGACAATACAATCGCGGAAACTGACTTCGTGATTCTTGGAATCACGGAGGATGCCTTCGTCTAACATCTGGAGAAGCGTAGTAAGCACCTTCGGGTGGGCCTTTTCAATTTCATCTAGTAGGACTACAGAAAATGGGCGCTTCATTACCTGGGCGGTGAGAGATGTGTCGTTTTCGGCACCGTCAGCAATAAGGCGAGCGACGTCTGACTCGGAAACATATTCGTTTAAATCGATGCGGACGATTTGGCTCTCGCCATTGAAATAAACTTCCGACAAAGCTTTAGCTAATTCTGTCTTGCCGACACCGGTAGGGCCGAGGAAGAGAAAAGTACCAATCGGACGAGATTCGTTGCGCACGCCAACGGAAGCTCGGCGGAGAGCATCGCTAATAGTCTTTACGGCGGAGACTTGATTGACCATGCGCCGGTGAATTAGCTGCTCTAGATTGAGTAAATTGCTACGGTCTGCCTCGGTGGTGGCCTGCTGGACTTTGACACCTTCAGTCTTTTCGATGGCTTGCTGGACAGAAATTTCAGTAATAAATTTGCCCTGCTCTGGGTAGTTTGCGGATGTTTCTAGAAGCGACAAAGCACAGCCCGGCATAGCCAAATCATGAACATAGCGCTCGGATAGACGATATGCCTCCTTCAAAGACCAGTAAGTAAAGATGATGCCCTTCTCTATTTCAAAGGCTGGGACTTTATCTTCCATAATCAGCATTGTTTCTTGCTCACTAGCGGGCGGGACAATAATTTTATTTAGGCTATTTGTAAGCGTGCTATTTTTAGCGGAAATTTCCAAGTATTTTTGCTCGTTCATGGTGAGGATGATGCGCAAACCTCCAGCCTCGATAACTGGTGTGAGAAGATTTGAAACATTTACCGAGCCCGTGCCTTCTTCAAAGAAAAGGTGGGCGTTATCTAGGCAGAGGATGATGTTTTTAGCGGCATAAACTTCGTTAAAAATGTGCGAGAGTAGCGTTTCGATTTCGCCCGGAGCGTTAGCAGCGGAAATAAGGGCGGCACTGTCCAATAAATAGATTTGGCGAAACTTGAGATTGGCTGGCACCTTAGAATCGGCATCCATTAGCATATCAGCAAAAGCACTAACGATGGTGGAACGGCCGCTGCCATCTGGCCCAACCAAAGCGACATTCTGCCGGCCACCTTGCGAAAATACCTGCACCATACGATTTAAAATTTCTTGATGGGAGACTTGGTGGATTTGCGTGGGGATGGCTGGGCGAATTTCGGAAATATTATGGGCGAAATGTTTGAGCGTGGGGGTGTAACCAAAGGAAAAATCACGGCCGATACCGCCATCGTGGCGATGCCTTTTGGCAGACAAAACTAGGCCGTAGATATGATTATACCAATTGACTCCCTGATATAAATCATCAATCGTGAGCTTCATACTGCGGAGGAGATTCTCATGATCTGGAAAATGGTAAACAAGCGCGATGGCGAGCATACCGCCGGATACAACTTCCGCGCCAAGATGATTCCTAATGGCTAGAGCAGTTTCAAAAATTGGCGTAGCATCGGCAGATTGACCATTCGTAACAAATTGAAGCATTTGCTCGGTAATACCAAAACGAGCGGCGAGGAACCTACCGCTGCGGGTATATTTGATAATTTTAGCGATGTTTTGCGGAGTGGGATTTTTGTCTAGGTAGATTAGACAATTAGTAGATAGTAAATCATTGATGGTACTGCCCTTGCCGACGGGAATCTTAGCAAGGTAATGAATGGTGTAAGTAAAAAGCATTAGTGGTAGAGTGGCAAGTGAAATATTAAACCAGCCGAAGGAAATTTTGACAAATAATAAATATGTGCCAAGACAAAGCAAGGCTATTATGCTTATAATAAGCAGGATTTTCATTATGGAAGTATTAAGAACTCTACTGGTACGGGCAGACTTGGCACGGGGGCTATTGTAATCGTAAATACTACTATCCATTAGAAGGTAACCCCCACGATACTTATGATAGCACCGACGATGGGCGCGAGAGGGATGAGCGGCCAGATGATAATGAGGATGAGACTGATGAGCGCGGTGATGCCGATGCAGGCAATGCCGGCGATGATGATGAAGATGCGGACAAAGGCACCGACAATGCGGGAGACTAGACGGTCTATAATTTTATTGGCGCCAGCAGAAATCTGGCGGAAAGGGGCAAATAATGTTTTAAACAATAAATCGATAGAGAAAA
>JAFWNO010000001.1 GCA_017510305.1 Candidatus Saccharimonadota bacterium
AAATAGCGACGGTCAAGATTACTGGGTTCAAATTGGCAAAAAAGTCGGCCTGAGCGAAGATTTCGAAAATTGCGTCAAAAACCAAGACCCGCTCGAAGAAATTCAAAAAAATGCCGCCAAAACCGCCAAACTCGCCAATGGTATGCCATATTTCAAACTCAACAACTACGTCAATTCTGGTTTCGACCTCTCCTGGGGTTGGGAATACGTCCAAATGTATTTCAAGGCTGGCCTAGAAAGCTAGCAAAATTATTCATCAACGCCCCAAATCTTTACATCTTTAATGCTATCTGGTAAATAATTTTTATCAAGATGGAACCCGGCTTCCCATTTCTGGCCCTTTCCATATCCCAAATCCTTCATCAGTTTAGTCGGTGCATTTCTAAGCCACACCGGCACCGGCTCACCCCGAGTCTTCCGCGCCAAATCCAGGGCTTTATACCAAGCATCGGTCGTAGCCCGCGACTTTTTTGATTTGGCTAGCGCTACCGCAGTATGTGCCAGCATCAGCCCAGACTCTGGCATCCCTACTCGCTCCACCGCCTGAAAACACGCCGTCGCAAGAGATAACGCTCCGTTGCCAGCTAGCCCTATATCCTCTGAAGCAAATATCACCATCCGCCGCGCAATAAACTTCGGATCCTCCCCCGCCTCTACCATCCTTGCTAGATAGTAAAGCGTGGCATCTACATCGCTCCCCCGCATCGATTTAATAAACGCCGAAATCGTATCATAATGTTTATCACCTTTTTTATCATATCCCGGCATCTTCTTGCCGGCGGCTTCTAACACCACTTTATCGTCCACCTTTTCCGCTAATGACAGCGCCAACTCTAGGTCCCCCAGGGCGCCCCTAGCATCACCACCAGACAGCTCCGCCAGCAAATCTATAGCCTTTTTCGTTACCCTCTTCGTGGCTTTTTCTGCTTTAATCGCCCGGTTCAGAACTTCAATAATTGCCTCTTTAGCCAGCGGCTGAATCACTACCACCCGTGACCGGCTAAGCAGTGGTGAAATCACTTCAAATAACGGATTCTCGGTCGTTGCTCCAATTAAAGTAATCAATCCCGACTCCACATGTGGCAAAAACGCATCCTGCTGGGCCTTATTGAACCGATGGATTTCATCTACGAACAGGATTGTCCGCATTTGCAAGTTCCAATTTGTCTTCGCCCTAGCCACTACCGCTTCTACATCTTTCTTACCCGCTGTCACCGCAGATATTTCCACAAAATCCGCCTTAAACTCTCGCGCCAGGATTCTTGCCAGTGTAGTTTTGCCCGTTCCAGGAGGCCCCCAGAATATCAAATTCACCGGCTCGCCTTTGCGCACTATCTCCGTCAAAATCTTTCCTTCTCCAATCACATCATCCTGCCCCAGTACTTCTGATAGTTTCTGCGGGCGCATCCTCTCTGCCAGTGGTATTCTATTCATAAATCAAATTATACCATATTCAAGCCACCCCGTAAAATATCCGGCTTCTCCACCAAAATCTTCCTTTTTTTGAATTATTTATGCTACAATTAAGGTAACATTAACAAAAGGAGTTATTAAATGTATAACACTACTTATTACACCCCGTCAGATTATGACGCACTTTATGGCGCAGCGTCTGCTCTGCCTCAAGGGTTCTATATCTGGGCAGGCATTGCCACCATTCTAGCCATCGTTGGCGGCATTTTGCTTTATTTCCTCTTCGTCAAAAGCAAAAACGAGCCAAAGGGCAAGTTTGCCAAGTGGCTGAAAGATTTCCTCAGCTTCAAGATTATGTGGATCGAGCCAATCTTAAAGTGCGTTTATTACATCGCCACCATCGCTACAATTCTGATTTCCTTCGGATTCCTCGGCTACGGTGGTACTGGCGTACTGATGTTCTTCTGCACCCTCATCTTTGGCCCAATCGCAGTTCGCTTGATGTACGAAGCCGCCATGATGTTCATCATGATC
>JAFWNO010000023.1 GCA_017510305.1 Candidatus Saccharimonadota bacterium
CTGAACCAACAAGTAATACTACTATCTACTATGGCGTATTAGCAAATAGAGACATCCCAGCCGGAAGTTATAGTAATACTGTACTATATACAGCCTTAGCAGAACAGCCGAGCGAGATTAGAGTCTGCAAAGAAAATGGTAGTGTCTGTGCTAATGGTAGTACAGGAACACCTACTAGCATTACTCTTTCTCGTGATATATCCTCTACGCCTATTACTATTTATACTAGCATCTCTACCGCCGATGAAGATTTAGGTAATGCTAGTGTAACACTGCTAAGCGGCAATACTCAAGTATTAGCTTGTTATGATGCAGTAGCCAGTTTATCTGATGGCTTTATTAAAGTAGATTGTAATGCACCAATCCTTCCACAAGGAACCTATACAGTACAACTTACTCTAGAAAAGTATGGTAGAGTATTATCTCAGAGTAATGTCTTAACCTACGAAGGCACTACTTCACTAGATTCTATTACTACCATGCAGCAAATGACCAGTGCTATCTGTAACAATGCACCAATAGGTGCTACGGCAAGATTAAGAGATACAAGAGGTAGAGGCAATGCTGGTACTGCAGCAGATTCTACTTACGGCATAGTAAAGGCCAAAGACGGTAACTGCTGGATGACCGAGAATTTTGATCTTTATAATAAGACTATTAGTGCAAGTGAGAGTGATTTTGCATCTGGAACATATATTTTACCTAATTCGTCTAGCTGGACAACAAACGACTACACAAAAGCACTAATACATAAATCTACAATTGCCGGCTATGAAAACGAATTGTATTACAATTGGTGTAGTGCCACCGCTACGACAAATAGCACATCGCCCAATTGTAGTACATCTTCACAAGTAAATCAGTCAATTTGCCCAAGTGGATGGAAGTTGCCAATCGAGGGTAGTACTAGTGGATCCTACCGATATCTTTTATCGGAAAGTGATGCCAGTAGCGGTAACATACTAATGGATATGTCTAACGAAGCATATATCTTAGGTTTCAATAGATATTATGGAAACTACTCATATGATGCTGGGGACATACATCAAGGCAATCAAAGTTTCTTTTGGTCATCAACTCCATACGGCGGATTTGGATCGGCATACACCTTCACATATTGGGACAGCGGTTTATCATATCCAAATATATATAGAGGGACAGGATCATCCATTCGTTGCGTAGCAAGATAGTAAATCTCAAATTCTAAACTTGCAGTTCTAGCTGGTTGTCGTCGCAAACCGCGCGAGGCGAAACTTCAAACATTTATTTTGCGAACAATATCCCGGAGGCTTTTGAAAAAGTCAACGGCCTTGTGCCTTTACTTTTTCAAAAACGTAGGCGTTCGCAAAGTAAATTGTTTGAAGTAGGCGCCACTCAGAAACCTACTCTCTATACATCAAAATATCAAAATACGCCGTAATTATCCCCACTAACACAATTATCCCCTCATAATTTTTAATATAATCTACAATCTGGTGCGAGAGGGAATCAAAAGATAAAAAGTCAAAATTCGTCAGCACTGGCGCCACGAGCAAGGTCATAATCGCAGATAATATCGCCGCTTCCGCAATTCTTAAAATTCCAAATAGCCCGCCATGCCGCGAGCGAAAGTATAATATAATCGGAAATACCATCACAAATAGTATGCAAATCCCCGCTTGTAGATACGACTCTGGCAGATGGTCGCCCGCCACCTTTTTCGCCATATCTAAAAATTGCCCGCCAAAAGTTTGGTAGACGGACACACCCGCTAGCATCGCGAGCGTGGCCGGCCCAGTATGCTTTCTCACCAAGAAGAATAGTGCGAATAGTGCTACAAGTAGTATCGCGATTATCATAAGCTCATTGTACCATAAAATGTCTATGCTTGCAAATAATTCGCGGCTCGCCTACACTAAAAATATGCTCACGAAAATCCACCCTTCCTACTCTCTAGTATTTTTCCTCATTGGCATTTTGGCTGGCTGTGTTTTTACGCTTGCCACTCGTCAAGTCTTCTTCACGTCTATTATTTGGGTAATTCTTGCAGTAATCAGTTTAATGATTACTTTTTTTCAGCCAATTCGGTTAATGCTCATCCTAAGCTTTCTTGCTGGTGCCATCACCATCAATTATCGCGCCAGTTTCGACCTTGCCGGCCAAGATTATTTTAAAAACCTCACTGGCGAAACCGTCACTATTACAGGTACCATCACCGAAGACCCCGACGCTTCCGAATCTAAAACTTCCCTTCGTCTCACCAATTTAAATGCAGGCCAAGATATTCCGGGTACAATCTATATCCAGATGTCACCAAATAAAGAAATCCAGCGTTCAGACCGCCTCACTATCAAAGGTAAAATCTCTGAAGGTTTTGGCACTTTTGCTGCTACCTTTTATCGTCCTACGATTAAAAATATTGAGCGCCCCGAGCCGGGTGATGTCTTTCTAAAAGTCCGCAACTGGTTTGCCGAAAATACCAAAGAATATTTATCAGACGAGGAATCAGCACTTGGCCTCGGCTATCTCCTCGGTATGCGCTCATCTCTCCCGCCCGGCCTTGATGAAAAATTGAGAATCGTCGGCCTCACCCATATCATTGTCGCCAGCGGCGCCAATCTCTCCATTTTAATCGGTTTTTCGCGCAAATTTTTCGGCAAAATCTCTCGTTTCACCGGCCTATTCATTTCCATTTTTCTCGTCGCCGGCTATGTTAGTATTGTCGGCCTCGCACCCTCGATGGCTCGCGCCGGCCTCGTTTCCATCCTTAGCCTGCTCGCTTGGTATGTCGGCAGGGAATTTAAACCTTGGCGGATTTTGTTGATTGTTGCCGGCACCACTTTACTTATCAGCCCCACCTATATTATCGATCTTGGTTGGCTACTTTCCTTTGCTTCTTTCGCCGGCATTCTTATTCTCGGCCCTACTCTCACTACCTTCTTCTATGGCAATAAAAAGCCAAATATTCTCGGCGCCACTATTCTAGAAACTCTTTCTGCTAGCTTGCTTTGTACGCCAATTATCCTTTATTTCTTTGGCTCACTTTCGCTTATTTCGCTTGCCGCCAATCTTCTCATCCTCCCTACCATTTCCCTCGCCATGACGCTCACCTTTGCCACCGGCGCACTGTTCTTCCTCCCGCCACTGGCACAAATTTTTGGCTGGCTCAGCCACTTGCTCCTAGATTATCATCTCGCCGTCATCAATTTCTTTGGCGAGCAGAATCTATTCTTAATTCAGATTCCTGCCAATGATGCTAAAGTTTTCTTGCTCTACCTCTTTATACTTCCGCTAATTTATGTTACAATAGTAAAAAGTAGAAAAAAGATTAAACTAGGGAGAAAACTATGTCCGGACACAGTAAATGGGCTACTACCAAGCGCCAAAAGGCCGTTGTAGATGCCAAAAGAGGCGCATTATTTACCAAGATTGGCAATCAAATTGCCATCGCTGCTCGCGCTGGCACCGATCCAGCCATGAATCCATCTCTTGCGATGGTATTAGACAAAGCTCGTCACGCAAATATGCCAAAGGCTAATATTGAGCGCGCTATTGCTCGCGCCGCTGATAAATCTGCCGCCGCCTTAATTGAAGAAACTTACGAAGCCTACGGCCCAGCTGGCGTAGGTATCATCATCGAAGTTGCTACCGATAACAAAAACCGCACTATGCCAGAGGTTAGAAATGCCCTCACTAAAAACGGTGGCCGCATGGCTGATCCAGGCTCCGTTATGTTCCAATTTGAAAGAAAGGGCATGATTTTTACTCCAGTTAAGGGTGAAGATGTCTTAATGCAGGCTCTCGAGGCTGGCGCTGAAGATGCTACCGAAGAAGATGATGGTATCGAAATCATTACCGCCGCTTCGGATTTAATGAAAGTCCGCCAAGCCCTAGTGGATGCTGGCGTAGAAGTCGCCTCTGCTGAGCTTAAATACATTCCTAATAATACCGTTCCCGTAGAGGGCGAGGATGAGGAAAAAGTCGAGAAACTTCTCGACGCTATCGATGATCTTGATGATGTAGTCGCCGTCCATACCAATGCTGGCTAATACTAACATGTAATGCTTGCGTTTTTACAAAAGTGTGGTACAATAAAAATCATAGTAACTTTGTACCTTTAAAAATTTTTCATAGAGGGAGGATTAGCTATGAAGAAAAAATTGTTAGCATTGTTGTTGGTCTTAGGGCTGACGGTTACCTTATCAACGGCGGCTTATGCCGGATCTGATGATATCATAATGATTAAATTAGACGGTACTTCTGCAAACGCGCAGGCTCCGGAAACAACACAGTTGGCGCAAACCGAGAGTAGCCAGCCTTCGCAGGTAACAGAACGGATGAATACTGTTCTTGAATCTGCAACTCAGGCGGCAGATCAGGCTTTGTCAGAGAAAGCCGCTGCCGATCAAAAAGCCGCAGAGGAAGCCGTGGCCAAAGAGGCCGAGCAGGGGGAAATCGCCCCGCCGTATTACATTGAAGTGGATTGTACGAATTGTATTACCCGCGTATGGTGTAATCAGGACCCAGACACCAAAGAGTGGAAAACTCTGGTGCGGAAAATGGTCTGTAGTACTGGCCGGTCGGGACACGCCACACCGAAGGGTACCTACAGTATCTATGAGCATACTGATGGCGGTGGCCCCCACCCAATGGTGGACGGAACTTACGCTCGTTGGTGTATGAGATGGAAATCCGGTGGGTATATGTTCCATTCTGTTTGCTACTCTAGCAAAAAGGCTTCCGAGCCGATTGCTCAAGAGGTGGCGGATCTCGGCACCAATGTATCGCGTGGTTGTGTCCGTTTGTCAGTTACAGATGCTGCGTGGTTATACCGCACGATGCCGAACGGTACGACCGTGCATATTTATTAAGTTACTAAGGCGCTGCTTTAATTAGCGGCGCCTTTTTAATTTTCTCATAGAGCACATAAAAAAAGCCGCCAGCTAAACTGGCGGCACAGCCATCAATAAATTTTTACTTCAGTTCCATCTGAGATGTTTTTATACATCCATCTTGCATCTACAAGTGAAAGTCTTATACTCCCATTTGAAACTGACTTCCCTAGATCGTCCATCTGTTGCCCTATCGGCTGATAATCTTTTGTACTCGCATAACATACAGATGTAAAGGTATATCCCCTACCGATGCTGATGCCTATATTATATAGTCCATAAGTACCATTTCTCATAGCATACCACCCGCCCTTATTGATATGGCTCCATATTTCATATGTGCCAGTTGGCGTTTCGCGACCGGGTCTTCCAGTTGAACAAGCCATCTCGCGAATACATTTCCAGTCATCATTTGTTTTTTCGTAGACATAGGTAATGTTCGCCGTGCGATCCACCTCAATGCGATACTTGCCCTCTACCGTTTCCTCAGTAGCATGGACATTTAGGCATGACATCATTAGCATTACACATAACAATAATAATGAGATTCTTTTCATATTCTTCTCCCTCCAAAAATGTAATGTACTAATTGACAGCTTCTACTCATATTATATCATATTATGTAAAAAACGCAATCACTTTAGTGAAAAATCTAGCAATAATCTCAGCAAAAATACATTTCCGCTCTTGAAAATATTAATCATAAGCATTATAATAGATAGTATATTTAGGAGAGGTCAAATGAAAATAAAAAAACTTAATTATGCTCTTTATGCTACAGCAATTTCACTAGGGGCAAGTATTGTGGCGCCTACGGCCACATGGGCTACCAACCCAGACTGTGAAGTTATTGATGTTAATGACGTTTGCTACGATGATTATGGCTCTGCGCTCGCATCTATTGCAAGCGATTGGGGTACATACAACGTCACCCTTCACCAAGACATCGTTGATGAATCCACAGACGTTGCGTGGTTCATTGCCAATTACACTAACCTGAATCTAAACGGTCACACCCTTACTACCGGTCGTTCTTTTAGTGTTTATGCTGCAGATCTCCACATTACTGGCACCGGCACAATCGTCGCTACTGGCGATTATGCTTTCAATCTCTTTGGCTACACCGAGCCTGATGATGATTATCCCACAGATTTGATTGTTGATAGTGGCGTAACTATCCGCTCTAATTATAATCAGGGCACTTACGTTATTCGTGCCGCTAGCAGAGATTATAAATATAACATCAACGTAGATTTTAATGGCCGCATTGAAAAGGGTGAAAATAGCGCTTGGGTTAGTGCCTTTGCTGTTAATGGTATGATGTCCGAACCTGTCAATATTAACGTTGGTAGCAATGCTACTATTGATGTAGATTTTGGCGCATACCTTGCCGGCAATACTAATATGACATACTCCGGCACAATGAACGCCCGTCAGACCGGTATCGAGATCCGCAATGGTAATCTCGATGTCACCGGCGGCGTTATCAATGTCCCAAACACCACCAAATATGCCGTTAATCCAAATGGTAATGGCTACACTACTACCGGTGCTGCCATCGCTATTGCTCAGCACACTACCAAGATGCCAATTTCTGTAAATATTTCTGGCGGCATCTTTAATGCATCTGTGCCATTCAGCGAGGCCAACCCTCAGGAAAATCCTGCCGAGGATATCGCCAAAGTTTCTGGCACTATCACTGGCGGCGCCTTCACCAGTTCCACCGATAGGGCTGTCGTGAGCGAAGATTTCGCTAAATTCATCTCTGGCGGTGTCTATAATATAGCCCCAGCAGAAGGTTTTATTACTGATGGCTACACCGCTTATCTTACCGGCAATAATTATCGTGTCTTGCCTATCGCCGATAGTGATGCCGAAGACGATACAAATCCAGACGGCTCCGAAGAATCCGCCAAAAACACCGAAGTTTTGTCTGATGTCGCCTCAAGTGCTCTTGCTGGCATTCTCGCTAATTACGATACTCTAGAAAATACCGAGTATACCTTTGAAAACGGCCTCAAAGTTAATATCGAAAACGCTGAAGCTTTAAAGTCTGCTATTGCCAATGGCAAGAAGATTTCTATTAAATTGGTCAAGTCTGATGGTGATATCACTGATACTCTCCCTGCCGAAGAAGTTGCCGCCCTCTATGCTGCCAAGGCCGAAGGCTCCAGTGTACTAGGCATTTACGATTATAGTATTGTCCTTGTCGCCGACACAGACGATGTTCTCGCTCGCGTTACAGAGCTAGCCGACCTTGTTACATTGTCTTTCAATGTCTCTAGCGCACCAGCCGTTGCTGATGGCTACGAGCGTGCTTATCAGGTGATTCAATACCATAATGGCATTGCTAGCCAGATTGGCTCAGAGTACGATGCTTCTATGCAGATACTTAAAGTTTCAGGAAATACCTTCTCCAGTTTTCTAATTGCCCACACCGACACTGCTGCCGAGGCTGATGATGTTTCAGAAGATGTAGCCGGCCTGCCAAACACCGGCGCAAATGGTAAAACCGGTAGCATCACTACTGCTACGAGCAGCTCTACAATGGTAGCATTTTCCGCTATCGCACTCTTCACTGGACTATTTACGGCAAATACTGTTCGCAATAAAATCCGCCGAACAATTTATCGTAAATAGTAATCAAACAGAAACAAACAACAAAAAGCGAGCCTTCGGGCTCGTTTTTAGTCAGTAATCTTGCTAAAAAACGCAATTTATTGTATTATAGTAAATGAGGTATGCACATTAAAAGGAGGTTGAATATAAATGAATGCTAATTATGGTCACATATTTTACAGTCCGACTGGCACATTACAGATTACGCTAAATGGGCCAGGATGTTATTATCGCAAGCAAGACTATTGCAAAATGTGCAATTATGGTGGCAACAATACTATAACGCTTCTAAATGCAGTACAATTTGTAGATGATGCTATAAAACAACATCCACAAGCATCTAGGATTCTCATTGGTAGCAATGGCAGCATCCTTGATGAACGGGAAATATCAAGGTCAATCGTATCAGCCGCACTAAGTCGCATCCACGATTGCAGCATCAAAGATATCTACATTGAAACTCATGTAAACACCATTACCAAGGAGTCTCTAAAGTATCTAAAGAGTGAATTACCGACAAAAAATATCACTATTGAAATGGGGCTTGAAAGTAGCAATGCATACGTTTTGCAGTCAATTATCAATAAGGATTTGGATTTAAGCATAGTAAGAGAATCCATCGAATTAATACATAATTACAATATGCGTGCAGCGCTTAATGTTATTTATGGCCTTTGGTACGATGAGGCAAGTATGCAAGCTGATTTTATTGATACTTGTTACTGGGCAAGCACAAGAAAAGCAGACGAAATAATTGTCTTTCTGCTACACATTAAGCCCGGAACTCTTGTATATGATTGGTATATAGATGGTAAAATATCTCCGCCATCGCACCGCGATTTCATCGAGATTTTACCATTGATAAATGATGAAGTTTTGCAAAAAATGTATTTTTCTTGGTATGGTGAACGAGAAGAGGCAATTAACAGTGATGGGATTATTCCTCCATCATACGATGATTTAGAGCAAGAAAAAGTCATGCGTTTTTACTATGATTTTATGCGCAGTTCAAGTGGCTCAGAAAGGAGTAGGCTAATTTATCAATTTATTCACAACCACTAAACAAAACGAGCGGTACATATTGACCGCTCTTTTTATATATCAATTCGTCTGGTAGTACCGGCTGGGATCGAACCAGCGACCTTAGGCTTATGAGTCCTACGCTCTAACCAACTGAGCTACGGTACCATATCTCCTATGGCGGAAGGGACAGGATTCGAACCTGCGAGGCGTTAACCTGCTGGTTTTCAAGACCAGTGCCATCAACCACTCGGCCACCCTTCCTCTACCATTATACCACAAAATATGCTATAATGGAATTATCAAGTTACACTTCGGTCACTGGCTTTGATTCATAAAATTTCGATGCGATGAGCAAACCGCCCAGCATCACCCACTAAACTTAATCAGAAATTAGGAGATTTTATGAATCAAGAAAATTTACACGAAAGAATAGAAGTAGAAACCACTTTCGTCAAAGGAAATGTCAGATGTATCCCGAAGTCTTTTTTACGCAGTAATGGTCGGGAGATTATTATTACCGAAGTTGGCCTAGTGCATCCTAAATACGACGGCCTTCGCACTAATTACGCTTTTGATGTAACGGACGGCCAAGCAGATTACAGATTGGTTTTTGAAACAGAGAGATTAACTTGGTATTTAGAATGGATGGGGGATTATGAATAATATTATCTATGTAGATTTAAATTCTTGCTTTGCTACTGTCGAGCAGCAAGCTCGCCCGCGTCTTCGTTATAAGCCTGTTGCCATCACTAATCGCCTCGTGCCAAATTCTTGCATTATTGCTGCTAGCTACGAAGCAAAAGCTTGCGGCATCAAAGTCGGCACGCGCCGCGCAGAGGCTCTAGAGCTCTGCCCAAATATCATCTTTGCCGAGACCGAGCCATCCAAATATATCTATGTCCATCATAAATTTCGCCAAATTCTGGAAAGTTATTCTGCCAATGTCGCGATGAAATCTATCGATGAAGGCGTAATAGATTTAAATTCCAGCCCAGACCATCGCCCCGCTACAACAATCGGCCGCGAGATTAAACAGAGATTAAAAGATGAAATCGGCTGCTATATGCGCTGTAATGTCGGCATCGCTAGCAATAGATTTTTAGCCAAGCTCGCCGCCGGCCTGCACAAGCCAGATGGTCTAGATGAAATCACCAAAGATAATTTGCTAAAAGTTTATTCCAGTCTCACGCTTTTAGATTTGCCAGGCATTAATGTCCGCATGGAGCGCCGGCTTAATTCCGTTGGGATTTTTACGCCTCTAGATTTTTATCACGCCAGCGAAGATATCCTTGTAAAAATGGTTTGTAGAAGCATTAACGGCACAAAGTGGTATCAACGTCTCCGCGGCATAGAGGTAGATGATGTAGATTATGGTATTAAATCTATCGGCCGGGAATATGTCCTAGATGGCCGGGGCCTTCCTGCCAGTGAAATAGAAAAAAGATTGTTGCACTTAGCAGAGGATGTCGGCTATCGCCTGCGCAGCAAAGGTATGTGGGCCAGAGGTATAATGGTCTGGGGGCGGAGTTATCACGGCGATAGTTACAAAAAGCATTGCCTATCTACCGCTGCCTTTAATACGGACGAAGCCATTTTAACTATCACTCGGCAATTATTTAAAAATATGCCAAAAGATGTTAGGGTTATCGGCGTCACTCTCTATAAAATCCAGCCTCACGAGAACAGGGAAGTATCTTTATTTTATAAAGAAGTAGAGCGTAGCGCTAGGCTCTGCCAGGCGGAAGATAGTATCAATAACCGCTTTGGTCCGCGCACCATCCACCGTGCCAGCACTCTCGGCACCGACCAAGTCAAAGCTAAAATTCCGTTTGGTTCTACACGTTACTTAGATAAATTTCTCTCGGGGTAAAACCGCTGCTGCTTGCAAATAAAAAACTCATCAGATATGATATAATTATTAATAAGATTAAGTTGCCGGGAGTCTTGGCTCACCGAAGGCGACAATAAAGGAGGTAAAATGCCCAAAAAAGTAGAAAAACAACCAGTCAAATCCGAAGATAAAGATAACGGAAAGTCTCAAGCCCTAGATCTAGCTATCGCTCAGATTACCAAGCAATTTGGTGATGGCTCCATTATGAAATTAGGGGAAGCCAAAAAGATTGACGTAGAATTATTGCCGTCTGGCTCGCTCTCGCTAGACTTAGCTCTCGGCGGCGGCTATCCAAAGGGAAGAATCATTGAGATTTACGGCCCAGAATCTTCCGGCAAGACGACTCTTGCGCTTCACGCCATCGCCGAGATTCAAAAGCAGGGTGGCCAAGCGGCTTTCATTGACGCAGAGCACGCCCTAGATCCAGCCTATGCAAAAAAGATTGGCGTAAAAACAGAAGATCTGCTTATTTCTCAGCCAGATAACGGCGAGCAAGCTCTAGAAATCTGTGAAACCCTAGTCCGTTCCAACGCCGTAGATTTAATCGTGGTAGATTCCGTTGCTGCCCTCGTGCCTCAGGCCGAGATAGACGGGGATATGGGCGACGCCCAGATGGGTCTCCAGGCTCGGCTAATGTCTCAGGCTATGAGAAAGTTGACTGGCATCATTTCTAAGTCCAAGGCTACTGTCATCTTTATCAACCAAATCCGTATGAAGATTGGCGTAATGTTTGGTAACCCCGAGACTACTACTGGTGGCAACGCTCTCAAGTTTTACGCTTCTGTCCGTATCGACATCCGCCGTATTGGCCAGATTAAATCCGGCGATAATATTTCCGGCAATCGTACCAAGATTAAAGTTGTCAAAAATAAAATTGCCGCGCCGTTCCGCACTGCCGAGTTCGACATCATGTATAATGAAGGCATTTCCAAGACCGGCGACATCCTTGATTTAGCCGTGCAATATGGTGTAGTTGACAAGGCTGGTGCCTTCCTCAAGTACAAGGGCGAGACACTCGGCCAAGGCCGCGAAGCCGTCAAAAAGTTATTTAATGAAAAGCCAGAATTAATGGCCGAGATTGAAAGCCAAGTTCGCGAAAAGGCCGCCGAGGAGAATTAAATGCATCAAGACGATTTGTGGCAAGCGTTTGACATAAATGGTGCTCGTGCAGATACTACTGGCTATAGGGCCTATAATGGTAATCCAGATCTTGGCGATGACGCCTTTGTTGGCACTGTTAGTTTATGGCTGTATAGATATAACGATGGCGAAATAGAAATTCTCTTTCAGCAACGCTCACCAAAGGTCACTAATGGTGGCAAATGGGACGTTTCTGCTGGTGGCCACATCAATAATAATGAAGATAATATCAGTGCTATGGTCCGCGAAGCGCGTGAAGAAATCGGCGCAAAAATCGACCCCGCAAAGCTTGAATTCATCTTTCGTATCAGATCTCTTCATAACAAGCAAATGTTTAACAATTTCTATATTTATGATTGGGACAAGCATAGTAGTAACTTTAAATTTGACGATGGCGAAGTTAGCCAGGTAAAATGGGTAAAGTTATCCGAATTTGATGATTTTGTCGACAAAAATACCAAAGATGTTATAAAGAATAATCAATTCACTCGCACAATGACTAAATTCTGGCTAGAGCGGAAACAGTCTGATGGAAATATTACGCAATAATTCAGATTCAATTATAGATACGGATAGTCTTCACAAAATTACCGCTCTCCGCCCCGCCGTTCATAATGAAAATCGCGTTAATATCTATGTGGATGACGAGTTTGCTTTTTCGCTGGATATTTCTCAAGTTATTGATTTCAAAATTAAATGCGGCCAGAAAGTTACCGACGAAGATTTAGCTAGATTTCGCAAGGCTTCTAATTTTGGTAAACTTTACCAGCGCACTTTGGAGTGGGTCTTAACTCGCCCGCGTTCTATCCGCGAGGCTCGGGATTATCTAAAAAAGAAGAAATACCAAAAGCCAGAATATGAGATTTCCGATGAAGATATCAAGGCAGTCATCTCGCGACTCACCGAAAAAGGCTATCTAGATGATGTAAAGTTTACAACATATTATATCGAAAACCGCTTCCAGAAAAAAGGCATCTCAATAAAGCGATTAAAACTAGAATTACAGAATAAAGGTATCAGCTCCGATTTAGTAGAGCAAGCCCTAAAAGAAGTTGGCAGAAGCGACGAAGACGAAATTCAAAAAATCATCGCTAAAAAGCGCGCTCGCTATGATGATGATAAACTTATTTCCTATCTAGTTCGTCAGGGTTTTGATTTTGAATTGGCGCGTAGCTCTGTTCGCGAAATGGATTGACGAAATTCGGCACAAATTCTTCCTTGACAGATTCTCTGCGGATTTTTTGCTCTTCATCTTTTACGATTATCTCATTGTCATTTATCTTCACTACCTGCTTCACTGAAATCACCAATTCTGGGTCCATCAGTGCCTTAAGTGGTGGCCGCTGGATTATCAGTTGATGTATCTGGAAATCATTTGGGTCAAGCGTATAATCTATCACTTTGCCAAGTTTTGTGCCCTTTTTAGTCACAACTTTTTTGCCAATCGGCGTGTAATTATAGTCTAGAAATTTCTCTAGGCGCAGCGCGTCCTCTCTCGTAGTAAAATCATCATAAGAATTTACAATCATCCCTAGATCAGAAAACTCGCGAATATACCGCACGTCCAAGATATCTCCTACTTCGTCTTTGCCTACAAGCGGCCCCGCCAGATAAAAAGCTACAATCTTCAGATTGTGCGGGTCAATAATTGGCTGCGTTGTTTCAGCAATTTTCCCAGTCACGTGCAGGGATAATACCGGCGTGCCAATTATCTTGCTTGAGTTTACCAACATACTTCAATTATAGCAAGTAATAAAAATAGTTGCAATTGCTAACGCGCCTGTGCTATAATAGGAACTGGATAGCACAATTAGAACGATATATAGAAGCGGCGCTTTTGTATATAGATTATTAATATTATACTTCTTTAGCGGAAGCATATACACTTAGATATTAAAATGGTGCCATGAGCTGTACCGGAAAAAGTATCTCAGTGTATGAGCCGCTTTTCGTTCTAGTGCTATCCACTCGTGGCACCATTTTAGTTGGCTCAATAATACCTCCAAACTAAAATGGTGCTCACGAGCAAGATAAGCAAAGGAGGTCCAATGAGGCAAAAGAAACAATTTACTATCAAAAGCATCACAAAGCATCAGAACTACTATCGTATGTTTATAGTTGGCTGTGGTGCATTTTTAATGGCATACATTTTTGCTGGCATTTTCACTCCCGTGCAGACTTCCGAGGCCTCAGAAGTCACCATCACCAATGCCGCCACTGGCAATTACGTCACCATCACCTCCGCAGACAATATCAATCTTCCTATCGATGCCTCCCCTACCGGCTCCCTCTCCTTTGCTGGCGACACTATCAATGTAAAGACCAATGTCCAGACTGGCTATAAACTCTATGTTTCCGCCACCTCCGCCAATATGTATAATACCGAAGATACCGATCACTCCAAAGTCCATTTCACTCCCGTTTCCGGCACCTTGGCGAATCCTTCAGAATTAGACATTAATACTTGGGGCTTCTCCCTCACCGAGCAAAACATCGAAAGCCCAGTCAATACCGCCACTTGGGTAGCCGTCCCCGAAAATGAATTCACCCTCCTCCACGAAGAATCCGGCCCCACTTCTACCTCTGGCATCAATACGCCTATCTATTACGGCGCCAATGCTACCACTAGATTACCTAGCGGCGATTATACTACTACCGTAATCTATACCGCCGTAGCCGAGGATACTTCTGCTCCCTTGATGCAAGAATTCACCAATGCTATGTGTGATGCTATGGGCACCGATACCACCCAAGTCTTAATGGACAGCAGAAACAACAAGACTTATAATGTAGTAAAGGCCAGAGATGGTAACTGCTGGATGGCGGATAATCTAGCGATAGACAATATTGATATCTACCCAGAAGATAGCAATATCAATAGTGGCAGTTTCCATATTCCAGCCAGTAGCGAATGGAATACTAATGATTATTCTCAGGCCCTTGTGCATGTAGTTACAGAAGATAGCACCTCTACTATCTCTGGCGATGCCAAAGTCCCATACTACGGCCAGCATTACTATAACTGGACAGCCGCTACCGCCGGAGCTTCCCCCACCACTCCTACTTCAAATGTCACCACCTCAATTTGTCCAAAAGGTTGGAGATTATCAGAAAACAGTACCGAAACTGGTACCAAGTCTTGGAGTAATTTGATGAGTGCATATAATATTACTACTGGTGCAGAATTAACCACTACTGATACTACTGCGCCGCAGTACAACTTAGGATTTCGCCTCTACTATGGCTTCTGGGATTGGTACCGCGCTTCAGAGAACCTTCAGGGCATCAACGGCAACTTCTGGTCTGGTACACCTTCATCAGAGACCAATGCGTACCACCTGAACTATAACTCTGGCGCTGTGTCCCCCCAGGATAACAACCGTAAGGGCCACGGCTTTACTGTCCGCTGTGTCTTCGGCGACAGCCGCACCCTCCAAGATATCACCTATATGCAAGATATCAATACCAACATCTGCCAAAACACTGCCGAGACTACTTCCTATGCTGATGCTAAACTTCTCCAAGACAAACGTGGTACTGGCAACGCTGGTGGCACTGTAGGTGGCTACAAAGTAGTAAAGGCCAAAGATGGCAACTGCTGGATGGCGAATAACCTAAATCTTTATAATAAAGCCATCCCCGCAACAGATAGTGACTTTACCTCTCCCACAAGTTACACTATTCCCGACGGCATCACCGCTACTACAGACTGGAATACTAACAATTATACCACCAAGAAAGTAGAAGTAGCACATGGCCTCGGTAGTAGTGCTACTCAAGACCAATCCTACTGGGATGAAGTCTTCTACAACTGGACAGTAGCAGTAGCCATGGATACTACTGCCGGTGTCACCACCAGCCCAGATACTTCCATTTGTCCGAAAGGTTTCACTCTCCCCGTAAATGGTGATAGTACTAGGGATAAATCCTGGGCTAAACTGCTAGATGCCAATGGGGTAACAACTGGTGCCCAACTTCTAACTAAGCCTCTCGGCTTTACTAAGTACTACGGCATCTGGCATTGGCACCGCGCCTCCGAGAGCGAACAGGGCTCGCTCGGCTTCTTCTGGTCCGGTACGCCTAGTAGCGAGACTAGTGCCTACGACTTGGACTACAATTCTGGCCACGTCAGCCCTCAGAGTAGCGTTGATAAGGGCTACGGCTTTAGTATTCGCTGTGTCGCCCGCTAGTATGATATAATATAGATTAATGAAAAAAATTCTGGCGGTGAGTGGCGGGGTGGACTCTATGGTGCTTTTTGACTTGTATAAAAATGACGATGTCATCGTTGCTCATTTCGACCACGGCACTCGCCCTAGCAGCAAGCAGGATGCAGAATTTGTGCAGAAAATCTGCCAAGAAAATAATATTAAGTGTATTGTAGAAACGGCCAATCTCGGCGAAAATGTCAGCGAAGCAGCCGCCCGCGAATCTCGTTATGCTTTCCTAAATAAAATTGCAAAAGTGCAAAACGCCAAAATCTATACCGCCCATCACCAAGACGATTTACTAGAAAGCATCATCATTAATCTCCTGCGCGGCACCGAGTGGCGCGGCCTCGTCCCGATGGGTAGCCAAAATATCGCGCGCCCATTTATCGAAAAAGGCTGGCGCAAAAAAGATATTATAAAATATGCCGGCAAGCGGAAGCTAAAATTCCGCCAAGACCCTACCAATAACGAGGATAATTATCTGCGAAATCGCGTTCGTGCTAGTCTAGCGGCAAAAAACGAAAGAAAATTGCAAAACTTATTAAATCTTTGCCGCAGACAGACCGAGATTAAAAACGAAGTGGATCAAATCATAGCTGAAATCTTGCCAAAAGATGGCATCTACCAGCGCTCATGGTTTACCAAAATGCCAGACGCAGTCGCCTACGAAATCCTCCGCGCTAGCTTGCTGCAAATAAACATCCGCGCCACCTATCCGCAGCTAAAAGAGTTTCTAAATGCCATTAAAACTTACGCCCCCGAAAAATCCTTCAATCTCCCCAGCGGCAGACTGGTAAAAATCCACAAATTATACTATAATATTAAACAATGAATACCGACAAAATCCGAAATTTTTGTATTATTGCACACATAGACCACGGCAAGTCTACTTTGGCAGATCGCATGATGGAAATTACGGGCACAGTAGAAAAGCGCGAGATGAAGCAGCAGCTTCTAGATAGTATGGAGCTAGAGCGCGAAAAGGGAATCACCATCAAGCTTACGCCCGTACAGATGCATTATAAAGGCTACGAATTAAACCTTATCGATACACCAGGCCATGTAGACTTTTCCTATGAAGTTAGCCGCAGTTTGCAGGCGGTGGAAAGTGCCATCCTCGTGGTGGATGCTACGCAGGGCATTCAGGCGCAGACGCTTGCCAATGTCTATCTCGCTCTGGAGCAAGATTTAACAATTATTCCCGTTATTAATAAAATCGACCTTCCCGCTGCCGATGTAGAAAAAGTCACAAATGAAATTGTCAATCTCCTCGGCTGCGATCCATCCGACATCATCGGTGTCTCTGCCAAGACCGGCCTAAATGTCGAAAAGGTATTAGACGAGGTTATAGAAAAAGGCCCCAAGCCACGGAGACTTTCATGAAGAGCCAAGTCAAAAAAATCTTAGCTATCACGCTGTACTGTCTTCCTGTAATATTTTTCCTTGTCTGCTATTTCCTGCTTACTACGTCTGGCGAAGATATCCATCAGGGCGCCCACACCTCGGTCAACATATTCGGTGACGCTATTTCCGCTTTTAACCACAGCGGCCGAATTAGCGACATGTACGCTTGGGCAATTATCAATCTTTTCGATTATCAATTCTCCTGGGGTATAGATTTAATTTTTCGATTGTTAGACGTACTAATGGCCGCTGCCATCTTCTATTTTATTGTCAGAATTGCGCTTGGGCGCCGGCCCAGAATAGACATTAAAGATGGCGCGATGTTTTGCCTTAGCTTTCTACTTGTAATTGCCACGCAGCACGGCCGTGTTCTCTATGCTGGCTGGTCGGCAATTCACAACTATCTTTTAATTGGCTTGCTGCCGCTTATCTTTAGCTGGTTATATTTTGAAAAAAGAAAATTGCCAGCTATTGTAATGATTTTCGTAGGGATAATCGCGGGGATGTCTTCAAATTTAGTAGCTATTGGTTTAATTAGCTCTGCAGTAATTTTCTCTCTTGTCTATAGAAAAAAGGTAAAAATCGAAAAATGGCAAATCGCTGGCATAGTCGGTGTTCTAATTGGGCTTATCATTATGTATGGCCTTGGCCCAGGCCTTAATAGTTACACGGAAAATACAGAATATATTACCGAGTATGATTATCTTGCCTTTTCAGATATTTTGGCTAATCCAATTCAAGGTGTTGGCACATTATTAAATCATGTTATATTAAATTTTGGCCGAGTAGTTTTGCCACTTCTGGTAGTTTTTATTCCAACGCTAATATATATATTGGTAGCAAAAATTAAACATCTAAAGTTGCCGAAATGGACTAGGCCAGAGATAATGCGCGGCGTGGCTATTCTAACCTTCATAGTAACCTATCTCTTAGCCTTAACTCAACTTCGCGCCCCCACTAGAGTATTATTGCCGGGGTATTTGGCTGGCGTAATCTTAGCAATTATGGCTATATCCCATTATCTAAAAAGCCGTCAAGTATTCTTGGCGCTCGGCATCGCATTGATACTACTATCTGGAATGATAATAACTATGCGACTATATCTAGCGATTGATTATCTGAAAAAATCCGGAAATATTCTAGCAGAAATTCAATCAAGTTCCGAGTCTAGTCTCTGCGTACCACAGGAAGCAGTGCGTTCAAAAACATTTCCAGTATTATACTTAGGCCAAGAAGATATGCTTGCCGATTGGGCAATGCCAGAATTAATCTATGGAAAGGAGATCTATTTCTGTGAATAATAATTTAAGAGCACTAATCTTTGATAGTTATTTTGACGATTACCGCGGCGTAGTCCTCTATGTCCGCATCTTTTCTGGCGAACTCCCTAAAAATTCACCAATTCTGATGATGGCTGCCGGTGTTGAAGGTATTGCGCTGGAAGTTGGCATTTTAAGTCCCGCAATGCAGCCCAAAGATAAATTAACTGAGGGCGAAATTGGCTATATTGTTACCAACTTAAAAACCACCCGCGAGGCTAAAGTCGGTGATACCGTTACGCTGGCCAAGTATCCAGCCTCCCAGCCTCTACCGGGTTACAAAAATGTTTTGCCATTTGTCTATGCTGGCTTTTTTCCAGTTTCAAATGACCAGTACAAAGACCTTCGCGAGGCAGTAGAAAAGCTAGCCCTCTCCGACTCTGCCCTGCAATTTGAGCCAGAAAATTCCCCAGTTCTTGGCTTTGGCCTAAGAATCGGCTTTCTCGGCCTGCTTCATATGGATATTATTCGCGAGCGCCTAGAAAGGGAATTTAATTTAGACCTTGTCGTTACTAATCCTTCCACAAATTACCAAGTGAAATTAATTTCCGGTGAGGAAATTGAAATCAAATCCGCCGCAGATTTGCCCGATATGTCTGAAGTTGCCGAAATTCGCGAGCCGTGGGTAAAAGGCGAAATTATTTTGCCAAGCAGTATGATTGGCAATGTTCTAAACTTAATCGTTGAAAAACGTGGCCGCCAAAAAAATTTGAGCTATATTGAAGGCCGCGCCGTGATAGATTTTGAAGCACCAATGGCCAATCTCCTTACCGATTTTTACGACCAACTCAAATCCTTAACGAGTGGCTACGCTTCGTTTAATTATGAACTTTCTGATTATCGTGCCGAAGATTTGGTGCGGGTAGATTTTCTAGTTGGCGGGCAGAAAATTGACGCTCTCGCCATCATGTGCCACAAGTCTGAAGCAGATGCTATCGGCCGGGATATTACCAAAAAATTAAAAGAAGTCATCCCCCGCCAGAATTACGAAGTAGCCCTCCAAGCCGCCATCGGCGCGCGCATCATCGCCCGCGAGACTATCGGCGCCTACCGCAAAGATGTCACTGTCAAAATTCACACTGGCGATAGAGACAGAAAAGCCAAATTGCTTTCCAAGCAGAAGCGCGGTAAAGCCCGCATGAAACGCTTCGGCAAAATTGATATTCCTTCCGAAGCCTTTACTGTCATGCTAAAGCGTGATTAAATAGGAATATGGAAGAGAAAATTGAAAAAATCAAATCTTGGCTCGGCACGGGCAGCATTAATATCTTTGGTCTACCGATGAGCGGAAAAGACACCGTCGGCGTGCGCCTAGCCGAAATGCTAGATGCCAAATTTCTATCATCCGGAATTATCATCCGCGCTATTGAGGAACAGGAGCACCTGCATTATACTGAAAAGGGTAATCTCTGGCCTACCGATATGTTCCGCGAGCGGATTTTGCCATATCTCGGCAGCGAGGAATTGGTCGATTATCCATTAGTCCTATCATCCGTTGGCCGCTGGCAAGGCGAAGAAGATGCTGTGATGGAGGCCGCCGAAAATGCCGGCCACCCTATAAAAGCCGTAATTTCCCTCAATGTTTCCGAGTCCGACGTAATGAATCGCTGGCGTGCCGCCAAGGAATTGCAAGATCGTGGCGAGCGCAAAGACGACCAAAAGGAAGAAACTTTCCAGCAGCGTATTTTAGAATTCAGAAATAAAACTCTCCCCGTCCTCCAGCATTATCAAAATCTCGGCTTGCTCCTCTCTGTCAACGCTGATGCTTCTCGCGACGAGGTATTTAATAACGTTATTGAAGTGCTTTATAGTAGAAGTCAAGAGGGCTAACCTTTCCTAAGAAACAGTATCCCGGAGGCTTTCAAAAAAGTCAACGACCTTTAGGTCTTTACTTTTTTGGAAACGGAGGCGTTTCGTGGAAAGGTTGGCACTCTTGACACAGTAGTGCTAAAAGACTATAATAGAATTATGAATATCACCGACCGCCAGCGCGAGATATTATACGCAATCATAGAGGAATATGCCGAAATGGCCACCCCAGTCGGCAGCGTTACTTTGGC
>JAFWNO010000024.1 GCA_017510305.1 Candidatus Saccharimonadota bacterium
AGTATTGTCTCCCGTTAGGTTATTAGATTTGGTGGTAGTAGAAGGGCTGGTAGTAGAAAGGAGTAATTGATGAGTTAGAGGAGAGTTAGTTTCTAGATAGACATTATCCGAACTAGATACTACATTGCCTAGTATGCCACCAGAAGAGCCATCTTGAGAGTAATTTAGGCTTACTGGAGTACCAGCACTACCATGGCTACTACTTACAGAAATATAATAGGCTAGAGGACTATTTGATACTGAAACAGAAACAGGAGCGGTGTCTGATCCGGAGATGGTGGAGGGGGAGGTGGCAGAGGAGTTGTTTATTGGAGAGATAAGACTAGATGAGATATAAGATAACAAAAAGGCGGAAAGCAAAATAGCAGTTCCGCGAAAGATAGTTAAATAGCTTTTATACCCCCCCCCCCGTGACATTCTTGAGCTTACCGCCCACAACCATAAATAATCCTCCTTGATTAAACTACTTGTTCTTATTTTAGCACAAGCAAAATTAATTTGCAAGTTTTTTGCGGAGAATTTGCTGGGCGAGGGCAGGGTTGGCCTGACCTTTAGAGGCCTTCATTACCTGACCGACGAGGAAGCCAATGACTTTTTCTTCGCCAGCCTTGAAATCGGCTTGGGCCTGTTTTGTAGCAGGGAGAGCGAGGACTTCGTCGACAATCTTTTCTAGGGCACCAGTGTCGTTTTGCTGGATGACGCCTAGCTCTTTGGCGATGTCTTTGGTGGATTTATTTTTCATTTGTGGGTCAAAGAGATGAAGGAATACATCTTTCGCGCCAGTGCTTGATAGTTCACTAGCCTCCTGCATAGAAGCTAAATCATCCAATTGCTTACTAGATGGTAAATCATTTAACATTTCGGCAGATTTCTCCTCGGCCAACAAGACTGAAGCAAAATAATTAGAAATTTTTTTAACGGATTTATCGCTTAGTTCTGCTAATTTATCCATCAATGGCTTGTAGTCTAGCAAGACTTCTAGCGTGTCGTCGGCGATGATGCCTTTAAACTTGGCGCGATAATCTTGTGGGAGGAGAGGCATGGCGGCCTTTTGCTCATCGACGAAATCCTGAGTGAGGCGGATAGGCGGGATGTCTGGCTCGGGCATATAGCGGTAATCTTGAGCCTCTTCCTTGCTGCGCTGGCTGGTAGTCTTGCCAGTATCGTCGGACCAGCCGCGGGTCTCCTGGACTACCCGCTCACCTTTATCTAACAATTTAGACTGGCGCTGATATTCGTATTCTACGGCGCGTTCGACAGAACGGAAGCTATTCAAATTTTTAATCTCGGCACGGGTACCTAGCTCTTTGGCGCCCTCTGGCGCGAGCGAGATATTCACATCAAAACGCATATTGCCATTATATAAATCGCCATAGGTGACACCAGCGTAAGTCATGGCGCGCCAAAGCTCCTTACAATAATCGCGAGCGTGCTCGGCAGAGTGGATGTCTGGCATGGAAACAATTTCAATTAGTGGTGTGCCGGCGCGGTTTAAGTCGACCAATGAATAGTTACTAAAGTGAGTAAGTTTGCCGGCATCTTCTTCCATGTGGGCGTGCTCGATGCGGACTTTGGTGCCATCTGGAAGTGTAATAAAGCCGGCGCCAATGATTGGATGATAGAGCTGAGAAATCTGATAGCCTTTTGGCAAATCTGGATAATAATAGTGTTTGCGGTCGAAGCGGGACTCTAGATTAATCTCGCTATTTAATGCGTGGCCGGCGCGGACGGCAAGGCGCACCGCCTCTTTATTGAGGCGCGGAAGCATCCCCGGAAGAGCATAATCCACTGGAGAAACGCAAGAATTTGGCTCTTTGTCTCTAGCATCATTATCTACTTCGCTGAATAATTTGGTCTTGGTGGCGAGTTGAACGTGACACTCAATGCCGATGGTGATTTCGTATTTCATTTAGATGGCTCCTAGATTTTTAAGTGCTTTGCGATAGGTGTTTAGTGCGTGCTTGGCTTGGTTGTAATCGACTTTATAACCATGCTCATGAGCGATATTATTGCGAATTTTGTGCGCATACCAGACGGAATTTTCTGATTCAAACTTGCTGCCCACCTTTTTGAGTCTGTCGCCCATAGTCTTGCCGGGGACACCCATTTCCATCATGGCGCGGTCTAGCAATTTATCACCTTCAATAATAGCCATAGCATATGAGGCGGCATCTTCTTTAGTGAGTGAATTTTCAATCTTTAAGAAATCCACTTGGTATTTTTCTTTGTCAAAATCGTGGGTGCGCTTGCCAGTGAGAATAATCGCAACAAAAACCAGAATGCCGACGAGCACAATGGCAATTAGCATAAAGAATACTGATGGCATTATTTAATCTCCTTTGCAATATTTAGCAGAGATTTATCGCTGCGGCGAGGGCCGATGAGCTGCAGACCAATAGGTAGACCAGACTCGGTGGCGCCAGCGGGGATAGTGAGGCCCGGAAGGCCGGCGAGATTGATTGGCACAGACATGACATCCTCAAGATACATTGAGACAGGATCGCCAACTTTTTCACCCAATTTAAAGGCGGGGTTTGGCGCGACGGGAGTAAGCAAGAAATCTACTTTTTCAAAGGCTTTCTCGTATTCTTTAATAATGAGGGTGCGAGCCTTTTGAGCTTTGAGATAATAAGCATCATAAAAGCCAGAGCTTAAAACGAAGTTGCCAATCATAATGCGGCGCTTGTTTTCTGGCATAAAGCCTTCATTTCTAGAATTGGCATAAATGCTGCTTAAATCTGTGACATTATCCGTGCGGTAGCCATAGCGGATGCCGTCGTGACGAGAAAGGTTCGAGGAAATCTCGGCGGGAACGACAATATAATATACGGCGAGAGCATACTTTAATGCGGGCATACTTAGCTCGACTATTTCGTAGCCTTTTTCTTTTAATAATTCAATTTTATTAGATAGGGATTTTCTAATGCTAGGATCAACAGCGTCGTTATCAAATTCTTTAATGACGCCGAC
>JAFWNO010000025.1 GCA_017510305.1 Candidatus Saccharimonadota bacterium
AAGAAGAGGTAATAAGAAAATGAGAACTAAAATTCGTCTGGGGGGGGGGTATAAAAGCTATTTAACTATCTTTCGCGGAACTGCTATTTTGCTTTCCGCATTTTTGTTGTCTTACATTTTTACTTCCATTTTAAGTCCAGTGCAGAATGGTTCTGCCATAGACTGTACGAATGGCACCATTTCTAGTGGCTCCGCCTCAGACATTTGTGGCACAGATACTACAGATGTCAATGTTTCTATTGAAGGAGCTTGGACTGTCTCGGTATCTTCCTCCGGCACCCTCGGTCTCAACCTTACTCCTAACTCTTCCGGTATATTAAGTACTGTTACGGACAATGTTAATGTTTATACTAATACGCCAAATGGTTATCAGCTTTACTTAAATAGTACTTCTGGCTCTACTGATATTTACAATAATAATGTATTAGACCAAAATGGTAATTTAGCTAATAATCTACCATCAGGCACCAATACTAATCACTTTGTAGCCACATCTGGCACTAAAGCATCTCCATCTACCCTAACTAACAACACTTGGGGTTACTCTTTATCCTCCTCTCCTACCACCTTCTCCAAAGTAGAACTAACTAGTACTTCCTTAGACAGTCTTATCTCCACTGGTTCTAAGACTACCGGAGCTGGAGACAATCTACCAGTTACCTATGGCTTCATGGCTGATACTAAACTTACTCCTGGTACTTATTCTACTCAAGTTACCTATACTGCCATTGCTGAAGTCCCAAGTTATAGTCTTTCTAGTCTTTCTCCTTCTCAAATAGCCCTAGGAGACCAAACGGACAAGACCTTTACTATCCTCACTACCGTCCCAGCTAGTGAATTGGGCTTAGGAGACATCACCGCTAAATTCGTCTGGAATGATGGCACTACCACTCATCAAGCAAATCTAAGTAACTGTACTGAAATCACTCAAGCAGTATCGGGCACAAACTACCGTGGAGCATCTTGTTCCTATACTGGCAATCTCCCACTCGGTATCTATAATGTAGAATTAACTAGTTCTTGGCATAATGCTACTTACATATTAAACAATGCTCTAGAAATCTACACCAATATGCAATCCTTTACAGCTACCCAATGTACTAACCTAGCCGAAAGCACAACAACTTTAGACAACAGAATTACCTTAAAAGATAGTAGAGATGGTAAAGACTATAAAGTAAGCAAGTTAGCTGATGGGAATTGTTGGATGGTATCTAACCTAGCCTTAGACGGTGGCAGAACATTACATACCAGTGATTCAAATGTGACACAGGATAGAATATTGCCAGCTAATATTAGTAATGGGACGGCCTCTGATTGGGATACTGCCCAAATTTACAGCGGCAATGCTAACTCTACTACTACGGATTGTGGCTCGTATGCATATTGCGTATTAAGCGACATCAAGTATGGTAATTTGTATAACTGGAATGCTGCTACAGCGACGGTTGGTAAGCAGGCTACCACTAGCACAGTTACAGAATCTGTTTGTCCCAAAGGTTGGCAATTACCAAACAATACTGGCACTAAGTCATTTAATGGGCTGATGGCAGCTTATCCTAATTTACCCACTACCGATGGCACAGACGGCACCGCAGTTCAAACCATCCAGCAAGCCCCATTTAATTTTCCGCTCGCTGGCTACTACACTAACTCATCTGTTCATCAAGCTCATCGCGCAACTTACTGGTCTCGTACTATCTATACTAGTAACACCAACCGCACATATGACCTTGGGCTCGATTCGGAAAATGGCGGTCTCTATCCTCAGGACAACAACTATAAGTACTACGGATCCTCTGTCCGCTGCGTCTTCGGCTCTTAAAGCTATAAATGTTTTTCTAAACCCTAGCTATACCTTTTGATTTCATCTACCAGATTTAAAATGTGTCATTTTTACACGCGTTCAGCTAATAAAAAGTTCCCGTTTGACGAAGTCAAACCATAAAGAACTTTTTATAGCGACGAACGCTGTAAAAATGAGCAACAGTTTAAGTCGAAATCAAAAGGTATAGCTAGGGCTTAAGAATAACAAACCTTATGCTTGCAAACAATCCTCCCCCTTGCTAAAATCAAACTGTTGGTAGCTCACAACACTTATAGAACTAAATGAAACCTCAGCGCAGGTGGGGCGATATAAAACCGTGTGGAGTAACACTCGGCGGAGGCTTCATTAAAGCGATCAGTTCTAGGGAGTATCAGAAGTCTGCCCAGAAAGGAGTTACATGAGTATAGAATTCTGTCTCATTAAACTCATCTTTCATCGCAAGCGTAAAAGTAAGTGAAAATGAGAAAAGGGCTAGCTGCCTAAGCAGCTAGCCCCAACCAACAACAGAAACGTGGTTCCTAGAGCTGCGTTTCTTTATATTCCAATTATATATCACTCATGCTAAAATTGCAACAGAAAAATCTACTTCCGCCTCCCCATTTGTGCTATAATTATAAGTAGTATGAGCGATCAGGGAAACAATTTAAAGCCATCCGATTTTGTGCATCTACACAATCACACGCACTACTCCCTTCTTGATGGCCTCACCAAAGTCCCAGAGTTAATCAGTTATGTCAAAGACAACGGCATGGAAGCCGTCGCTGTCACAGACCACGGCACCATGTCTGGCCTAGTGGAATTATACAAAGAGGCCAAAGCCAAAGACATCCATCCCATTCTCGGCCTAGAGGCTTATGTCGCTGCTCGCCACCGTACCGATCGTGATCCTGCTCATGATAAAATTCGCTATCATATCACCCTTCTGGCGATGAACGACAAAGGTTTTGAAAATCTTTGCCGCCTCATTTCCGAAGCAGAAATCACCGGCACCTATTACAAGCCCCGAATAGACCACGAAATCATGGAAAAGTGGAACGAGGGTATAATCTGCCTCTCTGGCTGTGCTAGCTCCGAGATTTCCTGCGCACTAAAAGATGGCGACATGGCTCGCGCACGCGAATTGGTCGACTGGTATAGTAAAACATACAAAGACAGATTCTATCTAGAAATGCAAGACCACGGCCACCCAGACTCTCCAACCCACTGGGACGTCCAAAAGAAAATCAACGAGGGTCTTCAAAAAATCTCTAAGGAAACTGGCTTGCCGCTCGTCGTCACCTGCGACGGTCACTACATCAAGCACGAAGACCAAGACACTCACGAAGTCCTCCTCTGTATCGGCACCGCTAGCAACCTTTCCGACCCTAACCGTATGTCCCTTAAAGATTTCCAGCTTCACGTTATCCCACCAGAGGATATCATCAAACGCTGGGGTAAAGATTTCCCAGAGGCGATTAGGAATACTAAAAAAATTGCCGAGCGCTGTCAAGTAGAACTACAACTTGGTCGCATATTAATTCCTAAATTCCCCGTCCCAGAGGGTGAAGATGAAAAGTCTTATCTTGACAAATTAGTATTTCGTGGTCTAGTATTTAGATATACCGATAAGACAGAGGAAGAGGCCAGCAAGATAGAAACAGTAGAGGAATGTCGCAAGCTGCTAGAAAAGGCTAACAGAAAAGATGCCATTGAAAGAATCGATTATGAATTGTCCGTCGTAGATAAAATGGGCTATAATGGCTACTTCCTCATCGTCCAGGATTTCATTAACTGGGGCAAAAAGCAGGGAATTATTTACGGCCCAGGGCGTGGCTCTGCTGCTGGCTCCATCCTCGCCTATGCCCTCCGCATTACCGAGCTAGACCCGCTCAAATACGACCTACTCTTTGAAAGATTCCTCAATCCAGACCGTATCTCTATGCCAGATATTGATACTGACATCCAAGATACCCGCCGCGACGAGGTGATTGAATATTGTACGCAGAAATATGGCAAAGATCGCGTTACAAATATCTGTACTTTTGGCAAAATGATGGGTAAAATGGCCGTGCGCGATGTAGCACGTGTGCTAGAGGTGCCCTATGCCGAGTCTGATAGAATTGCCAAACTTGTCCCCGATCCGCAGATGGGCCATCACGTGCCACTCGCTAAAGCTATCAAGGAATCTCCAGATTTAAAGCAAGAATACGAAACCAACCCGACCGCTAAAGAAGTGATAGATTTTGCTATCCGCCTTGAGGGGACGGTCCGAAGTCATGGTGTCCATGCTTGTGGCGTTGTTATCGCTCCGGACGATCTTGTCAAATTCCTCCCCTTGGAAGTCTCCCAAAAGGGTCCTATCGCTACCCAATTTCCATCTACTCAGGTTGAGGAACTTGGCCTACTTAAAATGGACTTTCTCGGCCTGTCTAACCTTTCCGTGATTAATAATGCTCTCCGCATGATTAAAAAAGTTTATAAGGACGATGTAGATCTCTATTCCTTGCCCCTAGATGATGAAGAAACTTATAAACTTCTCCAGCGCGCAGAAACTACCGGCGTATTCCAGCTTGAATCAGACGGCATGAAGCGTTACCTCAAAGATCTCAAAGCCAACAGTTTTGATGATATTATCGCTATGGTGGCCCTCTACCGCCCCGGCCCGATGCAATTCATCGATTCATTTATTCGTAGAAAACACGGCAAAGAAAAAATCACCTATCTTCATCCGGGCCTCGAAAACTCGCTCAAATCCACCTATGGCATTATGATTTATCAGGAGCAGTTCATGCAGATTTCGCGCGAGTGGTGTGGCTTTACTGGCGGCCAAGCCGATACTTTAAGGAAAGCCGTCGGTAAAAAGAAGGTAGACCTGATGAATAAGGTGAAACCAGAGTTTATTGAGGGCGCTATTAAAATTGGTGGCGCCACCGAGGAAATCGCCGAGACTTTCTGGAGTCAGCTGCTAGAATTCGCAAATTATTGTTTCAACAAGTCTCACGCTGCTTGCTATGCTCTAATCGCCTACTGGACGGCCTACCTCAAGGCGCACTATCCTGATGCTTTCATGGCCGCCCTGATGACTTCTGATATGCGCTGGACGGACCGCCTCGCGATTGAAATGGCCGAATGTAAGCGTATGGGTCTGAAAGTCCTCGGCCCAGATATTAACGAGTCTTATGGCGACTTTGGTATCGTACCGGGCAAAAAGACTATCCGTTTTGGTCTCTCTGGCATCAAATCCGTCGGTAAGGCATTGGTGGAGAGCATTGTTCTCCCTGAAAGAGATGAAAACGGCCCATTTAAATCTGTTTGCGATTTTGCCAAGCGTGTCAATTCCACCAAGTTCAATAAGCGCTCCTGGGAGGCTGCCATCAAGACCGGCGCCTTCGACCAAATGGGCGACCGCTCCGATCTACTCTATAATCTCGAGGCTATCCAGGCCTACGGCGCTAAGATCCAAAAGGATAAGGCAGATGGCCAGACAGATTTATTTGCCATGATGGGCTCTGCCGGCGAAGTGCCCGAGCCAAAGCTTGTCCCTGCCCCTGCTAAATATTCCGAAAAAGAGCAACTGCTATGGGAGCGGGATCTAATGGGGCTATACCTCTCCGCACACCCGCTAGATAAATATGACACCTTCTTTGAAGACCAGACTCACCCTTACGATCTCGTCAAAGCCGAAAACGACGAAAAAACTATCACTATCGGCGGCATTATTACCAATGTCCGCACGATTCTCACCAAGTCTAATACTAAAATGGCTTTTGTTAAGATTGAAAATAAGTCCGCCGAGCAGGAAATTATCATCTTTCCGAACACTTTTGAAGAATATGGTGCTAAACTCGTCCAAGATAATGTCATTAAATGCACTGGCCGTATTTCCGCCACCGATAAAGATGGCCGCCCCACCCCTGATATCAAGGTATTAGCCGAAAGTATCGAGGTAATCACCGACGAAGTCCTAGAAAATTATCAGTCTACCGGCACCAAATTGCCACCTCTTCAGGCCGCGCCCAAAAAGCGTTATTCTAAGAAATCTCGCACCTCTGCCGAGCGCGTATCTTCCGCTACGTCGTCCAGTAATCCTAGCCCGGTTGAAGAAGTGCCCCGCGTGCCAATTAATCCTCCAGAGGATAATCGCAAAAAACGTCTCTATTGCCTTATCAAAGACCCAAATAATGCCGAGGTCTTATCGGATATCAAACATCTCTGTGACCAAAACCCAGGCTTCCAAGAAATCATCCTCGTCCTAGAGAATAAAGACAGTAAGACGCCTCTACGCATGCCCTTTAAAGTGGACGCTTCAGAGGAGTTAATAAAGCCCCTCTCAGACCTCCTCGGCGAGGCTTGCGTAAAAGTCAAATAAAAATCGCCCAAGTAAAACTTGAGCGGTAAGAACTATTGCGGGCGATAAACTTTTGCCTTCATATCATCATCAATGTCGCGAAACTCCCCAATCTCCCAATAAATATTTCCATATTCAACGCTCTTCGAAAACAGCCTATGTCTCCCTAGCTCATCCATGTAATAGATATGAATTGCGTAATTATTGGTATTAAAACCATGGCCGTCTGGGTTATTGACTATGAAAACATTAGAGTATCTATTCAATCGCCTAATCTGATAACATTCGCCATGGTATACCACCGTGCCATCGCGATAGAATACCTCAATACAACAATTCGAATAGCCCAGAATACGATTAAACTCTCTGCATGAAACCACTGCAACATTATAATCGTGGCTTGGTCTATATTCTGAAAAGCCAAGATAATAATCATCAAGTAGTAATTTCCCCTCATTGACTATATTCCAGCGATAGTTGGGCAGAGAACGAAACTCATTGGGTGCGTATTTACCGCATAGACAGTAGTCGCCATAGAAACCGCATAATAACTCTACAGTATCCCATTGGGGCTGAAAAACTATTTCACCAGATGGCCACCTTGCCAGACCATATTTTTTGGTGTCCCTATCGACAAACCTAACTAAGTTCGCTACAATATCATGACTTCCTCTCAGTAGTAGATGCTCACCAATAAACGAAAACGGAAATACTACCTGATTATTACTTGTGATGACTCCGCTCTTGCCGATATCGTCGTAAATATGTTCGTCGGGTTTGCCTTGATTGATGATGTGCCTTTTCGCAATAGTAAAGGTTCTTTTCTTCGCCATTTTATCACCTCCTCCTTTGATAGCGGAAAAAACTAAGATAATTTTAGCATAAAAATCCGCCCAAGTAAAACTTGAGCGGAATAAAACTAAATGGATTGTACTCCATAATCACGCAATATGCGACAAAAGCGATCATGCGTCACGGAATCAATTGCAAGGTCAATAGTATCAGAATTCCTACACTCATGGAAATAGTCGCGATAATTATCAAACTTCCACACCATAGGGATATTATCTCGGATAATGATAAGCTCGTAACAGTATGTATAATTATCAGTACGAGCCAAAAATGTATTCTCATATCCGCGAATACGCCTGATTTTGTCACAATCTACTTTGTAAACTGTTTGCGCAGTGCATGTAACGATGTGTGCCTTTTTTGGATTCTGCCGAAATTTTATGATATTATACTCATTAGACATAGTAACCATATCATATGCATCATATACAATTACTTTGCCAGAAAAGTCAATAAAGCACCATCCTACATGCTTGCTCGGCGAGACTACAAAACCACGTTTGTATCTATCATAATCTACTGGAGCGTGATCATTTTTATGCAAGCACTTGCCAGATGGAAAATCCGCGATAGCGTTGAGCGCTTCGTGGCGTCCTGAATTGTACATCTTATGTCCTAACTTAACCCTGATTGCTCCACAGAGATTCTCACCTCTGTCAAACAGTATAAGATCTTCACTATCTATGCCGAAATACTTCATCGGAAAGATTTCTTTGCCACGATAACTAAAGATGCCATGCTTGTTGCCTTCGCCGATTACAACGATAAACCGGTTATATGCTATAATGTAATCGTACTCAAGCGGTACCGTTACTTGCCCATAGGCATTGATAACTCCCCACTTCCTATTTTTGCATACCAGATAGAAACTGGTGCTCGTGTGTTTTACCTCATCATAGTATGAAATACTTCCGTCAGCACGCTCCACAGAATAGCACTTCTTGAAACTTAATTTTCTTGTCATTTTTCTGAACTTTTTTCTTCTCATCCATTGTCACCCCCTACTGAATTATCCATTAGTTTTAAAATATTACTTTTCGCCAATTTACCCTCCTCCTTTCTAGCGAAACTGCCACAATTATAACATATTTTTGCGATTTATGCTATAATTATAGAGATGGAAATCACCCTGATTTTAGACAATATCCGCTCAACCTATAATGTGGGTGCGATCTTGCGCAATGCTGAAGGTTTTGGCATAAAAGAGGTGATTTTTTCTGGCTACACACCTTTTCCCGGTGTGCGACCAGGGGTGCTGCCACATATTTCCGAAAAATTAAAAAAGCAAATTAGTAAGACTGCTCTAGGAGCGGAAGAAATGGTTAAGTGTACGTATTGCCCAGATATTCAGGAGTTTTTAGCCTCAAAAATGGCCGAGAAGGCCACTGTTATCGCTTTAGAGAACAATATATCAGACAATAGGCTGATAACCTTGTCAAATGTAAAACAGGCCTTAAACGGCGTTAAACGAGCTTATTTAGTCGCCGGAGAGGAGGTTTTTGGCATAAACCCAGAACTTTATCCATATATTACCATCTTTGCGGAAATACCTATGAAAGGCAAAAAAGAGAGTTTTAATGTCTCTGTTGCCATTGGCATAGCGCTGTATGAACTTGCAAAAAGCACATAAAGATGTTAGAATAAGAACAGACTTTTGTTAGTAAAGGAGGGATAAAAAATGGCAAAAGTAGTACATCTTGACAAACAGTTGCAAAATCATATTACATTTATTGTTAATCGTGGCGAAGAAAATGAACACGTCTATGACAGTTTAGAAGATTTCTCTAATATTGAGTGGAGGTATAAGGGCTTATATCGTATTAGCAGTGGCAATAAATATGGACTAATAAATTCCGCTGGTTACGAAGTTATATCACCAAAATACGACGATCTTCGACCATTCCGTAGAGTAAGAGGCGCCGGGTTTGATGCGACATATTTTATTGCGAAGCTCGGCAATCTACGAGGCATCCTAGATTATCAGGGAAAAATCATAGTTCCCTTCAAATATGAGCAAGTAGAAGATATCGATTTTCATAAGAATGTTGCTACCGTTAGTGGTCATCTTGGAATATCTGGCGAAAAATTTGTGGGCATCACAGATACTACTAACGGAGAGATTATCATTCCTCTAGAATACCGAAAGATATACTTTTCAAAAGAGGGATATTGTCTGCAGACTCCTGATTCGCTCTGGGGGTTTGCCGATATGAAAGGGAAGATTTTGGTAGAGTGTAAGTATCGTGAAATCGTTGATTTGTGTGACGAGTATAATTTAGCTTATATAAAGATACCCAATCGTCAGAGATTTGAATATGATGTTATCGCAAGGGATGGTAGCATCATTGGACACTTTACTTGTGGCTATCTTGCTAAAATGTGGGGGAAAGATGGCATTTGTATTCATACTTATCCGACGGTCTCTTACTTATACATAAATGAGACCGCTGATGGATATAGTATTGATCGTTTCAAACTTTAGGTGTTGAGAATTTTGCAATAATCCCAGAGGTAGCTCTCTGGGATTTTTTATGATATAATATAAAATAATTATGGAAATTGAGCAAATCGTACGCGCACTAAACAGGGGTGGAGTAGTGGGCTTACCCACTGAGACGGTTTTTGGGTTGGCCTGCGCACTTGATTCTAAGACAGGGGTAGAGAAGCTGATGCACCTGAAAAACCGGCCAGTTGACTCTGGCAAAGTATTCACGCTGGTGCCAGAAAGCGTGAAAAATATCTCAAAATATGCAGTTTTAACGGCTAAAACTGAGAAAATCGCAAATGAATTTTTCCCTGGAGCCCTAACCATGATTTTGCCTAAAAATCCTAGTTTTCGCCACCCGTATTATGATAATTTTGAAAAAATCGGTGTCCGCATCCCTGATTTTTCATTATTTCAGAAACTATTGCCCGTATCTGGCCCATTGCTGCTGACTTCGGCGAATTTAAGAGGCGAAAAGCCCGCCAAAGATGCCGCCGAGCTTAAAATCTTGATGCCGGAATTAGATTATATTATAGACTTCTCCGCTGGCGGCCAGCCACCCTCTACAATTATAGATTTTACTGGCGAAAAGCCTGTAATTATCCGACAAGGTAGTCTTAGAATACAGATGTAAAAAAGCAAGCATAAAGACTTGTGGAGATTGTGTATATAGGTGGAGTATGCTACAATTATAATTGATATAAATTTTTCGCTAGAAAGGAAGGTGGGAAAATGGCGAAACGCAAATTAAACTATACTGCTACTTTTACCGTAAACCCTGATACTGATCTTGAGGCCGAATTTTCTTGGATTGAAGAGATAAAGCCACCCAAACACTATTATCGACACAGATTTGGGCGGTACTACAAGGTTCGCAGCAAAGACGCTGATGGCAAGTGGGGAATCATGGATGCCGATGGTCGCCTGCTTACTCCGCTTGCTTTTGATTATGTTAGCAGCAAAATCAAATATACTCATAGCGGGGACAAAGAATTTGGCTATACGATTAAGTGTATTAGTGGAGACGATATCGGGCTTTTTAATGTAACTGTTCACAAAATTATGGAGAAGGTTCATTCGGAAATGGAAGAGTAGTACATTCCGCTCAAGGTATACTTGGGCGGTTTTTTATGGTAAAATATTATTAATAAACATGGAGTTTTTATGGATCGCTATAATCCGGCAGAAATAGAGAAAAAATGGCAAAAAATCTGGGAAGAGACTGAGGCTTTCAAAGCTCCATCCCTTGATGAGATTGACAAAAAGCAAGCCAAGATGTATCTTGCAGAGATGTTCCCTTATCCATCTGGTGCCGGCCTCCACGTCGGCCACGTCCGCAATTTCACCATCGTTGATGTTTTAACTCGCTTCTACACTCAGCAAGAAATGAACGTCCTTCGGCCCTTTGGCTATGATACTTTCGGGCTCCCTGCCGAAAATTACGCCATCAAGACCGGCACCGCTCCCCAAGAGGTAACCAAGGAAAATATTGCTAATTTCCGCCGCCAGGCCAAAAAGCTCGGCTTTGCCATTGATTGGTTACGCGAGATTAACACTTCCAACCCAGAATATTACAAGTGGACTCAATGGTGTTTCCTCCAGCTTTATAAAAAAGGCCTCGCCTATCGTAAAGAGAGCTACCAGTGGTGGTGTCCAGTAGACCAGACAGTCCTTGCGAACGAGCAAGTAGAAAACGGCCGCTGTTGGCGCTGTGGCGCAGAGGTCGAAAAGAAGAAAATGAAGCAATGGTTCTTCAAGATTACCGCCTATGCCGA
Source organism: Candidatus Saccharimonadota bacterium (assembly GCA_017510305.1). Classification (GTDB taxonomy): domain Bacteria; phylum Patescibacteriota; class Saccharimonadia; order Saccharimonadales; family Saccharimonadaceae; genus Nanosyncoccus. The sequence goes on from JAFWNO010000025.1 coordinate 11,268, forward strand.
TGAATTATTAGATGAGATTGATGCCCTAGACTGGCCCGACAAAATCAAGACCATGCAAAAGAATTGGATCGGCCGCAGCGAGGGCGCAGAAATAGACTTTACACTAGCAGATGCAGCTGAGTTGAGCGCGCAAGCGCGATGCGAAACCGAGGCTCCGCGGGCTGTGGGTGTGGGGAGCCCGCACCCGTCGGAGCCCCGGCTTGAGCGTGAAGCGGCATCTGCTAGCGCGAAGTCTATTCGTGTCTTTACTACGCGTCCAGATACTATCTTCGGTGCCACCTTCCTAGTCCTCGCCCCCGAGCACCCGCTCGTCGACAAGCTCGTCACAGACAAGACTCGCGAAAAAGTCAATCAATACCAGACCGAGACTTTGAAAAAGTCTGAAATCGAGCGCCAAGAAAACAAGGAAAAGACAGGTGTCTTTACTGGCTCCTACGCTATTAATCCTGCCACCGGCGAGAAAATTCCTATCTGGCTCTCTGACTATGTCCTGATGGGTTACGGTGAGGGCGCCATTATGGCGGTGCCAGCTCACGACGAGCGCGACTTTGACTTTGCCGAGAAATTTGATTTGCCAATTGTTACCGTCATAGATAAGCCGGAAAATTCCGAAGATGATGGCCGTTGCTATCATGGTGAGGGCGAGCTAGTCAATTCCGGCCAGTTTAACGGCGTCCGCACCGAGGATGCTCGCGAGCAAATTGTCACTTGGCTAGAGCAGCAAGGAGTAGGGAAGAGTAAAGTCACCTACCGTATGCGCGACTGGCTCATTTCTCGCCAGCGTTATTGGGGCTGCCCGATTCCTATCGCCTACGATAAAAATGGTGAGCCTCACGCTATTCCAGAGGACAAGCTTCCAGTTATCTTGCCAGAGGTGACAGATTATCAGCCAGATAAATCCGGCCGCTCGGCCTTGGCTAAGGCCAAAGATTGGCTCAAGGTAGAAATCGATGGCAAGGAAATGACTCGCGAGACAGATACCTTGGATGGCTATGCTTGCTCCTCTTGGTATCTCTGGCGCTATGTTTCTCCGCACGACGACAAGGCCGCTTGGGATAAAGATGCGATTAAATATTGGGCGCCTACAGATGTCTATGTCGGCGCAGACCACGCTGTCGCACACCTTCTCTATATCCGTTTCTGGTGTAAATTCTTTGCTGATGAAGGTCTGTTGCCTTTCCGCGAGCCAGTCAAGAAATTGCTTTATAATGGCTACATCAATGCTCCTGATGGCAAAAAGATGAGCAAATCCAAGGGTAATGTGATTGATCCGCTTGATGTGATAGACAGTGGCTACGGTGCCGACACTCTCCGTACCTACGAAATGTTTATCGGCCCATACAACGAGGACGCTTCTTGGGACACCAAAGCCATCGGCGGCGTCTATCGCTTCCTCAACCGCTGCTGGAACCTCGCGTTTAGTAAGGAGAAAAGGGGAGCGGATGACAATTCTGAATCTTCAGCTGAATTGAGCGCGAAGCAGCGATGCGAAACCGAGGCTCCGCGGGCTGTGGGTGTGGGGAGCCCGCACCCGTCGGAGCCCCGGCTTGAGCGTGAAGCGGAAGATTCAAAATTGTCAGACGCAAACATTGTAATACGCAACAAAACGATTAAGAAGGTAACGGAGGACCTCCACCGAGTCTCCTTTAACACCGCCGTTGCCGCCCTAATGGAGTATGTAAACGAGCTCTACAAAAACGGCACCACTGCCGAAGACAATATTGTCTTGGCAAAGTTACTCAAACCTTTTGCCCCACACCTCGCCTGTGAAATCCTGGAAAAATATGGCGTCGGCGACATCTGGCCAGTCTGGGATGAGTCTGCCCTTGTCGAAGATACGGTAGAAGTAGTTGTTCAAGTCAATGGCAAACTTCGCGCTAAGATCCAAGTCTCCACCGAAGATTTAGCCAACGAAGAAAAATTGACCGAGCTAGCCCTCAAAGAGGAAAATGTCGCTCGACGTATCTCTGGCGCGCCAAAGAAAGTCATCATCCCTAAAAACGCCAAACTCATCAATATCGTCGCATAAAATAGGGGCGCCTTGGCGCCCCAAATCACAGATTGGAGGATTCTATGGCTATGCTCTAATGAAAGAGCATGTCATAAGCTTGATGGTATCTACGGATAGTCTTTGTGACTACTGCATCCGGCAAAGGCTTTTGACTTGCGCCGGGATGTGCCGTCAGGAAATCTCTTACGACCTGCTTGTCAAAGCTTTGCTGTGGCTTGCCCTCGGCATAGCCATCTACCGGCCAAAACCGCGATGAATCCGGAGTCAATACTTCGTCTGCCAGATACATCTCACCGTCAGAGCCTACACCAAACTCAAATTTAGTATCGGCGATGATAATCCCACGATGCCTTGCATATTCCTCTGCTGCGCGATAAATTGCCAGTGACCAATCTTTAGCCTTCTTTGCTAATTCTTTGCCTCTACCGGGGAACTTCTTTTCGATAATATCTGCCGTCATTACGTAAGTAATGTGTTCGTCATGGCCATTTGCCGCCTTTGTCGTTGGAGTGTAAATCGCCTCGGGTAGCTTGCTTGCCTCTGTCAGACCAGGCACCAGCTCTATTCCACAAACTTTACCAGAAGATCGGTAGCTCTTTAGCCCCGAGCCAGTCAGATATCCGCGCACGATGCATTCTATTGGCAGCATCTCCAGTCGCTTCATCAGCGTAGCTCTACCTTCGTAGGGCCCTTTGCCAAACATCGCATACGGCGTACCAGGTGCGAAGTCGCAAGGCATATATGCTACTTTAATGTTACGAAGCTCTACTGTTAGTGAGTCTGACAGTGTTGCTAGCTTGGCTGCTTCTGCAATTTGCTCGCACCATCTGGCAGACATCTCTGTCAAAATCTTCCCCTTGTCAGGGATAAAAGTCGGCAGCACTTTGTCAAAAGCCGAAATCTTGTCGCTTGCGTAGAATACCAGCTCGTCCGTATCATTTGTGTAGACCTCACGGATCTTGCCAGTCTTCAGTAGTTTCCAGTCGTTCTTAATATCCATTTCTTTCCCTCCTAAAGAACAAACTTTAATAAGTTGCTAATCAATTCTATCATAATTTGCATTTTTTTTCAAGGTGTGGTAATATAGAACAAAGTTATATATATCAAGTTAAAGGAGCACATTAATGCCTGAACCAAAAAAGCAATCCAGCCCTAGAAAGACCGGCCTTCGCCGTAGTCATCTCCGGCTTAAACTTGCTAAAAACGTAAATAGCAAGTCCCCAGTAAAAGTTTTTGAAACTGCCAAAAAGACCCCTAATCTAAAGGTTAAAACAATAAAGAAGAAGGGCTCAAGTAAATAAATGGCAAGCAATCGGCATTTAGGTAGAATTATATCATTACAGAGCTTATACGAATATGAGTTTCGTAATAAGGCGGGCGATACCACAGCCGAAATCGATACTATTGTCGCCAAAAATATCGAGCCTTACTCTAAAGCGCTTGGCGATACTGAATTCGTATATCAGCTTACAAAAGGTGTAGTAGATCACATCAAGGAACTTGATGATGCTCTGCGCCCCCTTGCCCCAGAGTGGCCACTAGATACTATCGCATCAGTAGATAGAAATACTTTGCGCATTGGTCTTTATGAGCTTTCCTCTGGTAATGTCCCCCCAAAGGTCGCAATCAACGAAGCCGTCGAGTTAGCCAAAGCTTTCGGCTCGGATAATTCCTCACGCTTTATTAACGGCGTGTTAGGCACAGCCTATAAGCAGCTTGGGCTTGAGGAAAAAGAAGGAACTAATGAACAACAAAAATCAGATAAAGAGGCAAAGGCCAAGCCAGATGAGGCCAAGCAATCGGCCCCAGCAGCCGAGAAAAAGGCCGGCAAGCCGTCCTCAGACTCAGCAGAGGAAGGTGCCGGAGGCTCTACCGAATAGATATCAAGAGTCTGCCTTCTCTAAACTTCGCACAAAAGTTTTTAAACGGCGCCCAGTTATTCAAGAAATCGTTCGTGAGCCTACCGCTGGCGGCATTGTCTTTCGCATGAGCAAAGACCAAAAAGACATCGAGATTTTGTTGATTCAAGATTCTAAAAACCGCTGGACGATTCCCAAGGGCCACATCGAGCACGGCGAAACTGCCAAGCAGACGGCTATCCGCGAGATAGATGAGGAGACCGGCCTCACTCATATTCAAGTCCTCACTTGGCTTGGCAAAATTCATTTTAAATATCGCCGCCTAGATAAACTAGTCTTGATGACTACTCAGATTTACCTTGTCCGCTCTCTAGATGATAGTGAGATTCCTCAGAAAGAAAAGTGGATGAACGGTATCAAATGGTTTAGTTTCTCTGAAGCCCTAGATGCCATCGAATACGAAGACATCGAGAAGTTAATGTTAATTGCCAAAAAGAAAATACGTTCAGGAGAAGTATAATGTATTTAACTAGAGATATGATTGATGAATACCAAGATTTTGCCAAAGAGCGGCTTGGTTTTGAGTTTAAAAATGTCGACTTGCTCGTGACCGCCCTAACCCACCGCAGTTACGTCAACGAGCATAAAAAATCTGGCGCCGATCATAACGAGCGTCTAGAATTCCTCGGTGATGCCATCTTGGAACTTGTCAGTTCGGACTACCTCTATAAAACTTATAATAAGCCCGAAGGTACCATGACTGTCTGGCGCTCTGCACTTGTGCGCACCGAGTCTATCGGCGATGCTGGCGAAAAACTTGGCTATCTGCCGCTTATTCGCTTGTCTAAAGGCGAAAAGGGCAACACCGAGCGCGCTCATGCCTCTATCGTGGCGGATTGTTTCGAGGCCTTAATTGGCGCAATTTACCTAGACCAAGGTTTTGATACGGCCAAGGATTTTATCTATAAACACATCATTTCTAAAGCCGACGAAGTTATCCATGGCGACGATTGGCGCGATCCAAAGACCTACCTCCAAGAATTTGCCCAAAAATACGACGGCGTCACCCCGCAATACCAATTAATCAAAGAGGAAGGCCCAGACCATGACAAGACTTTTACTATTGCTCTGCGTGTTGGTAAATATACCCGCGGCACCGGCACCGGCAAGTCCAAGCAAGATGCTCAAGAAATGGCTGCCCGCGAGGGAATTAAATACTACAAGTCCACTCTCACCCCAGAAGAGCTTCGTGTTTTCAACGAAAATCTAGACTAATTCCAAAAATGTCTAGCATTTTTGATTATGTTTGTGCTATAATTAAAATAAGCATTTAAGAAGAGGTAATATTTCAAATGAGAACTAAAATTCGTCTGGGGGGGGGGGGTATAAAAGCTATTTAACTATCTTTCGCGGAACTGCTATTTTGCTTTCCGCATTTTTGTTGTCTTATATCTCATCTAGTCTTATCTCTCCAGTAAACAACACCTCCGCCACCTCCCCTTCCACCATCTCCGGCTCAGACACCGCTCCTGTTTCTGTTTCAGTATCAAATAGTCCTCTCGCCTATTATATTTCTGTAAGTAGTAGTCATGGTAGTGCTGGTACTCCAGTATCTCTAAATTACTCTCAAGATGGCAGTACTGGCGGCATACTAGGTAATGTAGTATCTAGTTCAGATAATGTCTATTTAGAAACTAATAGTCCACTTAATCATCAATTACTATTATCTACTTCCGGTACTCATAGTGAATCTACTATTCCTAGCAGTATAGTAGCTAATAACCTAACTGGCACCAATACTAAAGAATCTTCTGGTAGTCTGGTTACTAATACCTATATTGCGCCAGTAGGTAATACTACTACTAGTTCTCTAAACTCTGCTACGGCTTTATCTAATAATACTTGGGGCTTTGCCTTAAGTAGCACTACTCCAGGTATAGTAACTAATAACTTCAAT
>JAFWNO010000026.1 GCA_017510305.1 Candidatus Saccharimonadota bacterium
ACTCCATTTCGGGTTCGTTCAACAGTTTTATGAAGCCTAAAATATTCAAAGTCTTACGCGGATGCCATGGAAAGCTTTTCTAGGATGCCTTTTTCTCGTGACGCAACGAAGAGTATACCCAACTGTCTTGTTGTCTAATGCTGTAGGACGCGTTGCTCCTCCTGTTCGAAGCCTATATGAACTAGTGCTATTATATACAGTCGCTGCCCAATAGCTGCCATTGCTACCTTGATAATACAAAAGGCCAGTGTTCCAATGATATGTTCCAGAATAAATATAAGAAAAAGGATACGCCGACACTTTGTTCCTATCTGCTTCCGTTCCATCGTCGAATGTAATATTGTAAGTCGTAAAAAGATAATTCCACGATTTAGACTTATCATAATAATCCCCACCCGTGCCACTGTAAGGCAATTGCCAGCCTAGAGGACAGAAAGTGTCGGGAGTATTTTTATTATCTTCGGATAGACCTCCAGAACCGGAAGTGACTGCTCGGAAAGAATAATACGATCCATTTATTTGGCCTTCGCCGTCCTTTGATTGCACTATGCGAGTATTACAGGGTGTTTTTGAGCCACCATCACCATCTGTGCCCCAAGTATTTGGGCAACCATTGCCAATATAGGTATGGTCATGCACTACACTTGTATCTATATACACAGTTAAATTCGTAGGATTTCCTTCCACCGTGCCGTCGATGAAAAAATATTTTTGTGAAAATAGCAAGCATAAGCACCCAAATCACATCTGATGGACAAGTGTGCAAAATCCGGACAGATGTCTAAATTTTCTAACAGGGGTCGGTATTGCTAGTGACAGGGGAAGCACAAAAGGCTACTTTTTCAAGCATTAGCCCGATACGAAATTTTATTAATTCTTATGCTTGCATCAGATTGACTCTTTGCCTAAAATCTCTCTCGGGTGTGGAGTACGAATCCGATGAAGTGCCACGAGTGTCTGATCAGCTCTCAACGGTACTGGTGGGAGTCGGCAGATGCTAAGTAGCTTTCGCTCATAACGAAAACTAGTACCGTTGTAAGAAAGGAGGGCTATGATCAAACTTATACTCGGACGTAAGTCTGGTATCAAGATGGTTATCTCGATGACTATACTTCGACAACGAAGAAGACCTACCTCAAAGAGATAGGTCTCGCACATCTTCACAGGGTAACGTGACTTAGCGGCGTTGCCCTTTATGATTTAAGTGTATGCTTTTTCTGAGAAATAGTCAAGATGCCAAAGTTCTAGGAACGCAACGAACAGACATCCCGTTCTTCTTAATAGACGAGTCTGTAATTCGCGTTTCCGAAGGCCATATAGTCATGTCGTAAGAATGGATACTACCGCTTATAGTAGAGGACCAATAGATGCCGTTATTGCTCAGAAGGTATAAGCGACCTGTATACCAGACATAGCGGCCAGAATGGACGTAAGAAAATGGATAGGACTTAATCTTGGTGGCATCTGTCGCTGTTCCATTGTTGAAGGTGATACTGTAAGTCGTAAAGAGATAATTCCATGATTTAGACTTATTATAATAATTCCCACCCGTGCCACTGTAAGGCAGTTGCCAACCAAGAGGACAGAAAGTGTCAGGAGAATTTGTATTGTCTTCATCTAAGGCACTACCAGAGCCCGATGTTGCGGCTTGAAAGTGATAATAGGTACCGTTCTTCTGGGTCTCGCCGTCAGCAGTTGTAACATATCGACCTCCTGCATCACTATCTGCGCACGGTGTTTGAGAGCCGTCTTTTCCGTCAGTTCCCCACTCATTCGGGCATCCTCTGCCATAATAGGTATGGTCATGAGTTGCGTTTTCATCTTTATAAACTGTTAAATCTGCAGGATTTCCAGCCACCGTGCCGTCGATGAATAGTAATAAATTTTTAGATTTGTCAATTTTTTTCTGTGAAACAGATTAAAATGGCATCCGCGTTCACTCATTAGTATTATGGCTTTTCATTTTTTAGGAATTGCGAGCTAATTTTGACGAGGCGGAAAGCAAGTACAAAATGGAAAACAGAATACTAATGAGTGAGTAACAGGATGCCAGAGAAAAGCTTTACACGTCGATATCGCCAATCATCTTGACGGACTCGGCACTCGGCAACTCTTCTACATCTTTTAGCTTGCGTTCGATTTGACGGGATGTAGTGGCGGCTGATTCAATCTTGTTGGCAGATTCTACTAGTTTCTTATGTGTAGCATCGAGCAGATCACCAAACTTACCAAATTGCGATTTTACTGCACCAAGAGTCTGCCAGACTTCGG
>JAFWNO010000027.1 GCA_017510305.1 Candidatus Saccharimonadota bacterium
ATTGCCTACGATAAAGACGGCAATGCGCACCCGATTCCGGAAGACCAGTTGCCAGTAATGTTGCCAGAAATTGATGACTATAAACCGGATTCTTCAGGGCGAAGCGCGCTAGCAAAAGCCAAAGATTGGTTGAAGGTAGAAATTCCAGTGGTAGATCCAGAAACCGGTGAAACTCACATGGAAGAGTGTACGCGAGAAACGGATACGCTCGATGGGTATGCCTGTTCTTCGTGGTACTTGTGGCGATATGTATCGCCGCATGATGCCAAGCATGCTTGGGATCCAGCGGCCATTAAATATTGGGCGCCAACGGATATTTACGTAGGGGCGGACCACGCAGTAGCGCACCTATTGTATGTGAGATTTTGGTGCAAATTCTTTGCGGATGAAGGATATCTGCCATTTCGTGAGCCAATTAAGAAATTGATTTATCATGGCTATATTAATGCCCCAGATGGCAAGAAGATGAGCAAATCCAAGGGTAACGTGATCGATCCTCTGGATGTGATTAATGATGGCTATGGAGCAGATACTTTGCGTACTTACGAGATGTTCATCGGGCCGGTGGAGCTAGATGCAGCGTGGGATCCACGGTCGGTGGGGGGTGTTTATAGATTTTTGAATAGATGTTGGAATTTGCTTTTAACAATTTCTTCCTCGAGCGACGCCTCAGGCCTGTCGTCACAGGCTTCGGCGTCTAGTCCTCGTCGTAACTGCGGCTCTTCGGAAGAAACTGCTAAAAGCAATGCCGCAATCAGGAACAAAACTATTAAGAAAGTCACCGAGGACATCTATAAATGCCAGTTCAACACGGCGGTGGCAGCGTTAATGGAATACGTGAATGAATTATATAAAGTAGGAGCGACTAAAGAAGATTTGGTGATTCTTTCGAAGCTGCTCAAACCGTTTGCGCCGCATTTGGCAAGCGAAATGTTGGAAAGATTAGGCGCCGATGATGAATGGCCAAAGTGGGAAGAAAAATATTTGGTGGCGGATACAGCTGAAGTGGTAGTACAGGTGAACGGTAAACTGAGAGCTAAGCTAATAGTGGATGTGACTGATTTGGAAGATGAAGCCAAAATTGTAGAAATGGCCCTAGCTGAGAAAAAAGTCCAGAAATACACAACCGAGGGAGTGAAAAAGACGATTTTTGTGAAGAAAGCCAAACTGGTAAATATTGTAGTATGAAATTGAAACTAGTTTTGCACAATATTCGGTCCTGTTATAATGTAGGGGCGATTCTACGTACGGCTGAGGGCCTAGGGGTTTCAAGGGTAGTATTATCCGGGTATACTCCGAGAGTGCATGACGCTAATTTGTTGCCGCATTTAAGGGACAAATTGGACCGGGAGATCCACAAGACAGCGTTAGGGGCAGAAGATTTACTAGAGATTTATTCGTCTGGTGATATATTGACCGATTTAAAAAAATGGCGTAATCAGGGATGGCAGATTGTAGGCTTAGAAAACAATATTCAAGATGAAAGATTAATTGCTTTGAACGATAAGGGATTGAAAGGGCGATTGTCGGACCAGGTAGTGCTAGTTTTAGGTGAAGAAGTAGAGGGGATTGATGATTCGCTCTATGAGATAATTGACCTGTTTTTAGAGATCCCGATGCGAGGCCAGAAGGAATCTTTTAATGTTTCAGTGGCGGCAGGGATTGCGATGTTTGAATTAATGTGCTATAATGA
>JAFWNO010000028.1 GCA_017510305.1 Candidatus Saccharimonadota bacterium
ATCGAAGAAGATTACACTGGCCAGCAAATCATCAAAGTCAATACTCACAGTAAAGCCTCTCTAGCCCATTTCAAAGACCAAAATAATGCCCTCTACGAAACCAGTTGGAAATCTCAATTCCTCGGCTCTCTCGCCTTTCCCATCACTCACATCTTTACCAATATCGGCTACGTCGCCATCTGTATCGTTGGCGGGATGCTTAGCATTAGCGGCATCATCACCATCGGCGACGTCCAAGCTTTCATCCAATATGTCAATCAGTTCAATCGCCCCATCACCGAAGTCGCCCAAATTGCCGCCACTATTCAGCAGACTCTCGCCGCCGCCGAGCGTATCTTCACTTTTCTAAACGAAAAAGAGCAATCTCCCGATCCAGAGTCACCTAAAACTATCGAAAACATCATTGGTAACGTAGAGTTCAAAGACATAAACTTCTCCTATATCAAAGACAAGCCCGTCATTAAAAATTTCTCTGCCAGTATCAAAGCCGGCCAGCAAGTCGCCATCGTTGGTCCCACTGGCGCCGGCAAGACTACCATTGTCAATCTATTAATGCGTTTCTACGATCCAGACTCTGGCATCATCACCATCGACGGCATCCCCACTAGTGAAATGGCACGTGCCGACGTCCGCAAATTATTCGGCATGGTTTTGCAGGATACTTGGCTCTTTACTGGCTCCATCACCGAAAACCTAAAATACGGCAACCAAAAAGCCACTCTCCACGATATTAAAGAAGCCGCCAAGACTACTGGCGTTCATCACTTTATAGAAGCGCTCCCGCGCGGCTACCAATCTACCATTGATGAAGATTCAGACAATATCTCCGCCGGCGAAAAGCAGCTTCTTACCATCACCCGTGCCATCGTCGCAGACCCTCCGATGATTATTTTAGACGAAGCCACTTCCAATGTCGACACTCGCACCGAGGAATTAATTCAAGAGGCTTTTGATAAATTGACAAAAGGCCGCACCTCCTTCGTCATCGCTCACCGCCTCTCCACCATCCGAAATGCCGACTTAATCCTCGTCATGAAAGATGGCAACATCATCGAGCAAGGCACCCACGCGTCCTTGCTAAAATCCGGCGGCTTCTATTCAGAGTTATACAATTCCCAGTTTAGCGATAATTAAAGAAAGGTGCGAGAGATTTTATATTTACTTTTGAAACAATATCCCGTAGGCTTTCAAAAAAGTCAATGCCCTTTAGGGCTTTACTTTTTTGGAAACGTAGGCGTTTCAAAAGTAAGATATAAAATCTAGGCGCCTCGTGTTATAATATAGGTATGTATATTGTAATAGAAGGTCAAGACGGCACCGGCAAGTCCACCCAAGTCCGCCTCCTTGCCGAATACTTTGAAAAACAAGGCAAAAACGTCGTCATCATGGACGAGCCAGACGGCGATCTCCCTCAGGCCCACGATCTCCACGATTTAATCTTAGTCAAGGGCAAAGAATATCACCTCGAGCCTATGTCAAATGTCCTCCTCTTTACCACCTCCCGCCTAGAACTATGGAAGAAAATCGCCGAGCCAGCCCTCCGCGCCGGCAGCATCGTTATTTCCGCTCGCAACTGGTGGTCTACCCTCGCTTATCAAGGCTACGGCGAAGGTATTTCTAGGAGCAAAATCATCCGCCTCACCAAAGAAATCCTGCCAGCAAATTACGTCACACCAAATATCGGCATCGTCCTCACCGCCCCAGACGAAGTCCGCGCCTCGCGTTTTAATACTCGTGGCAAAGCCACCGAAACTTTCGAGGCCAAGCCAAACGATTTCCAGCAGCGCGTCAATCACGCCTATCCTAAAATCGCCAAAGAGTTTAATCTTATCACCATTGATGCCACTCCTAGTATAGAGGAAGTCCAAGCCAAAATTCAGGAGATAGTTAAAACTAATGCACGATAGCTGGAAGCCATTTTTAGAATCAGAGTTTGCAAAACCTTATTTTAAAGAACTAAGCGAGTTTCTAAAATTCGCCTATTCCAGCACCACCGTCTATCCGCCAAAATCTCAAGTTTTTCGCGCCTTTTCCACCGGTTTAAACAAAGTTACCGTCGTCATCCTTGGGCAAGATCCCTATCATACGCCAGGTGCCGCCCATGGTCTAGCCTTTTCTGTGCCAGACGGCCAGCCCATCCCGCCATCCTTAGTTAACATCTATAAAGAAATCGACGCCGACTGTGGCACCCATCATAATAAAACTGGCAATCTCTCCAGTTGGCAAGAGCAAGGCGTCCTCCTCCTTAATAATGTCCTCACCGTCGAGGCCCATAAAGCCGGCTCGCACCGCGGCAAAGGCTGGGAAATTTTCACCGAAGCCGTTATTAAATACCTAAATGAAACTCGCCCCCATCTAGTCTTTATTCTCTGGGGCAGAGATGCCCGCTCCAAGGCCCATCTTATTGATGATAGCAAGCATCTCATCCTCGAAAGCCCCCACCCTTCGCCACTTTCCGCCCACTCCGGCTTCTTTGGCAATCATCACTTCACTCAGACTAATGAATTCTTGCGTTCTTTCGAACTCCCAGAGATTAATTGGTAAAGTAGTAAAAAATACAACATATTTTTAGCAAAAGCACATTTTTCTGTGCTATAATAAATTTAATCATCACATTCAATATTAACCGCACTTTTAGAGTATACTAAAAAAATCCATATTATAGTTATAGTGATAATATCCTATGTTAAAACAGCGTCATAAGCGCCAAGGAGCATAGGATACGCTATAAACGTATAATATGGTTTGCGGTTAAGGATGTGATGATCTAGCTTGTGGCGCTGTTTTTACGTCTGGCAGCCTATCTCATGCCTCCATAGGCAGCGCCAAAGCTAGATAAATTAGCAAAAAGGAGGTAAAAATGAATAAACCAAACCAATTCACAATCAAAAACATCACCAAACGCCAAACCTACTATCAAACTTTCATAGCAGGCTGTGGCGCATTTTTAGTGGCATATCTCATTGCCAGCATTTTTGCCCCTGTTCAGAATTCGTCCGCAACGCCGCAAGAGGTAGCGGCGAGAGTGTTGAATACAGACACGGAGATTAGTATTACCCCTGGCCAAGCTACTGTGAACTTGAACGTCGGCCAGCCAGACCCAACGGGTACGTTTGTGTCGGCGTCGGATACGCTGATGGCCAAGTCTACCTCC
>JAFWNO010000029.1 GCA_017510305.1 Candidatus Saccharimonadota bacterium
CTTTTTTCAATCTAATAATATTAATAAATACCACCATCAGCCCCACCATCACAAATAGATAGAATGTAATCCCTCGATTTAACAGCATAGCCGAACTTACCAGCTCTTCCCCAAAAGCCACCGCATACAGTGCCAAAAATACCGTTTCACTCACCCCTACCGCTCCAGGTATCGGCAAGCCCGAAGTTGCCACAAACAGCACCGATTGTATCGCAAATAGATCCCAAATCGTATGCCCAGACAGCCCCATTGCCATATACACACAAAACGGCACCGAGTAAAATAGCGACTGTTGCAACATTACCTTCCCCATCGCTATCCAAAATTCTTTCTTATGCGCCTTAATATACTTTGCGCTTTTCCCATACTGTTCTAGGCTCTTATTTGCCCCCTCCTTCCATAGGGTAGCTTTCTTTATGCCAAAACTCTTCAAAGTATCAAAGAACCAGCCCACTATTCCCTTTGCCAAAGTCTGTGAAAATAGACACGCCAGTAGAACTAGAAGTGCCGCCCCATTGATAATAAAACCAATCACAAATAAAAACAGCACGTTATCCGATATCAAAGATGGCGACAATAAAAGACACGCTGTCCCTAATACCATAATTGCCATCTGCATCCCCACCGTCTGTATTAAAATCGCTACTGTCGCATTTGCCCCTTTAATTTTCTCTCTTGTCATATAATATATTTCTATCGGCTGCCCACCACTCGCCCCCGGCGTCACCGAGCAAAAGAAAAATTCTATCAAGGCGAATTTCAGAGCCTTCTTATACGAAATATTTTCACCAAATGAATTAAGAAGCGTCCATACGTTCCAAGCCTGCACCATAAAATACCCCATCATCAGTGCCACGCCAAGCAAAACAAAGAATATATTAGCCGAAAAAACTACATTTGCCACTTCCCCCAAATCTTGATCCTTAAATACAAAGAAAAAAGTAAGAAAAATCAGCAACACAAATATCACGACATACCACGCAATACTCTTCAACCCCTTTTGCGCTGCTGTGTTCTCTTTATCCATTCCCTAATTATACACCAAACGGGCTTTTTTCTCTAGAGCTTACTCTTTCACCTCAATCAAATCTGAGCCAGATAAATCATAGTCGCTCATCGCCACAGCCTTAATCGTTGGATTCTCATAGGTATTATAATAGTATGTATTCGTTGCCGCAGAAAACCCACCAGTATAAACCGTCTTTTCAAATTGACCATCCGCCATCGCCGCCGCACCATCTATCATCGCTACACCTGCTAGCGTATGAAACAGCCTGCTCACATTCTCATCTTCGCCGCCCTTTACTGGGTAATGCGTATTAAGATATGCTACTCTCACAAATCTTGACGGCGAATAGTAATCGCCCGGTATTCCCCGCATCAAAGAACCAGAGCCAAATGGCTTTATCTCTGCATTTCGCCACACCACCTTCTCTGGCATCGGACTAGCAAGATTCATATAATTTCTTAGATTCTCTTTGTGCCAGGCATAAGTCGGCTGGTTTGTTAGCACATCCACATCGTTATCATAGATATGCATCCCATCTGCCATATATTCTACCACAATACTTCTCTTATTATCGCCAATAATCCAGTGTAGCATCGATGATGGGATTTTATCATTAATTGGCTTATCTACAATTACTGTATTTTCCAGAGCTTTCTCTACCTCATCCACCGTTTTAAAATTCATCGCCACCCACAGTGGAAATTCATATGCCGACACATTGGTCTTACCATCTACCGTCTCCCTTTCGTACTGTGCATATCCAGGGAAATTTAGCCCAGCAACCCCTAGACCTGCATCATTCATACAGTCAAAGTAGAGTGGCACATTCTCTTCCACAATTGCCATCCCAATTACCGCATATTTCATCTCTTGCTCACCCAAAAACGCCGAATTATACTTATATCCCTTTGGCGTCACTACCACATACTGTCCATACCCTGTAGACCAGTCCAAATTCCTGCCAAAATACATATTTCCCTTGTCATCGCTAAATCTCACCCCGGTACACATAAGGCCTCCTTTTTTCTTATGTTTATAATTATACCACACTATTCTTCTATTTTATTCATTGCTTCATTAATCTTTTCGTCCAAAGCTTTTTGAACTTTCTCTGCCGTATCCGTCGCCGAAACTTTCACCTCCTCAAAAGCCTTCATGATATCTTCGTTATTCTGAGTGTCATATGCTGTCGCTAACTTCTGCCATGTCGCTAGATAATCATTCAGTGCAGTTTTTACCGCATCATTTGTCGCCCCTTGCATTAATTCGTTTAATTTATTAATATAATTATTTATTCCATCCTTATCAATCGTTTCCGTATCTGCTCTCCAGCCATTATACAGCTCGCTCATTTTCTTTATAAAATCACTTTTATCCTTAATTGTCGCCGCCACACCTTCCAGCGCCGATTGTTTATCTGCAGCCCCAGCAGTCTTCCCTACTTGATATCCTACGAAATATGTCCCCACTGCCAAAACCAAAACACATACCACTCCAATTAATATTTTTCCCTTATTATTCTTTTTGTCCATAATTTTCTCCTTTACTTCTTATTAGTCCAAAGCTCCCACTCGAGTGGCCAAGCATTAAATGTATCACACCCCCGCATTCCTGTAGATTGCTGCAACATCAACGGCGCCGGCCCACCATTTGGACAACTCTCTACGTGCGCATAATGTCCCAGCCAGTGCCCCATTTCGTGATTCACCACCATATGCTGATAATCTCTCTGCCCCATCCCCACAGCTCGCGTTGGCTCCGTCCCCTCACGCCAGCGCACATCATTAATAATCACTTGATTATTCCAAGTCGTGCAAGACAGTTCCCCAGAACAGCCATTAAGCGCCTCTAGATGCGCTGGGTCAGAAAGTATCACGTCTAAATCTTGCCCAGAATTCACTTCCTCAAATTTTATACCAGCCCTCACCCAGCCACGCTTGTCATTTAAAGTTTCTGCTACCTTCTGTTTAAAATCATCAAAATCCGCCACTACATCCCCCCATACTACCGTCTTATATTTTACTGTCAAAACATTATCATTGCCTTCAGTAGTCGCAACCGTTTCCTTCTTTTCTGGCCACATCAGCACTCCCTTCGGCAACGGGATACTCACCTTTTCTGCAATCAAAGAATTAGCCACTTCATCTTTACTCATTGCCCCCACTGCTACCGCCCCCGCCGCGACAAATATCAATACCAAAACCCCACACGCCCACTTTTTCACTACTGTACCGTTTCCTCTCGCGCTAAATCAATGTACTCTTTAATCTTATCTTCTGCCCGCAAATCCTTCATTCGCTTCGAAAATTCCGTCCACGGAATTTTAATCGATGCGTAGTTTACCGTTGTGTCTGTCTTCTCAATTAATTTCACAAAGTAATATCCATCCCCATTGGTAGACACTTGCCTCCCACTCACCTGCCCAGGGGACAATTTCATCGCTTCCACTGAACGTCCCCCGTCTACGTTCATCTTATCCACCAAGCCGCCAGTCTCCTCATATCTTACTTTATCCCCCATTTCCTCTGCCACCGCCTGCATATTCCCCTGCTTTTCGTTAATCTTCTGCGCCACCTCATTGGCAATCTTTACCGCATTTTCATCTATTTTCTCAGAAACTTTACTCTTTATCAAAGATAGGTACAGCATCCTCTTATACTCCGTTTCCGACAATCCAAAATTATCCGAAAGAATCTTCTTAAACCCTTCCTCGCTACGCTCCGTTCCGCCGATATTCCTATGTTCATCATAAGATTTATTTACTTCCTCACTTGTCACTTCTATTCCCAATTCCCTAGCCAGTTTAATAGCGTAAGTATAATCTTCCGCATCATCCAATGCTAATCTCTTATAGTGTGCCCGCATCGTATCCGCATCTACTGTATCACCTAGCGTACCCTGCTGCTCCTCTACTGGCGTAATCGTACTCTTATAAATCATCAAGTAATCTGAATATCTCGCCTTTTCACCATCCACGTCCGCCACTGGCACCGGCAAAATCTGCGTAATGCGATATAATACATCCCCAGTATCCTGCGCCTTATATAATGCAAACCACCCCAAACCAGTCATCACCGATAGCGCTACTACTGCCACTATAATCGTCACTACCACCAAGCGATGCTTTGCATATTGTAAAGGGTATTTAAACTTCCGTCCGCGTGCTAACACTTCCTCGCGCCGCTCTTCTACCTTCTCACGCTCGGTCTTCTTCGCCGCATCTTTCCTTTTTAAACTAATCTTCTTCATTTTTACTCACCTTTCCTACTAAATTTTGTAGTTTATTATATATACTCTCTGGATGTGGCACTTTACTAATTGTTAAATCTCCCACCGCCGTCTGCACTAGAATTGTACCATAATTAAATAAACCCGATGTTATCCCTGCTCTTTCATAGGAAATACTCTGTATTCTATCTAGCCCCAAATCTATCACCGATTTCTTAAACAGTCCCTTCTGGCTAATCTGCCTTATCCGCTCATCCGTTACAATATACATCGAAAAATACCATAGCATATAAGAATATAAAAGCCCCAAGATGCCTACCACTACCGCCCCCAAAAATACCCAAAACATTTCCTTTTGCCCAGGCCACACCACCATCGGCACGACACCTAGCGCTATGCAAAATACACACCAAAATAAACCTTTTTTTGCTGTCGAGAAATGGCGCCGGAATATAAACTCCACTTCTTCCCCCTCCCTTTGCCCATCAAAGGTCATCTCACTCATATATATATTATATCACATATAAAAACATATTCCTCTTATGTTTGCAAATCGTATTCACTTCTGATATAATCCAATATAAGTATGAAGTTGTCAAATATCATCGTCAAACATCGTATTGCCATCTTGATTATCTCTTTTCTTTTGATGATTCCTGCTCTGCTCGGTTTCTTAAATACCCGCGTCAACTACGATCTTCTTAGCTACCTACCATCCGAAATCGACACTATGCAAGGCCAAGAGGAATTAAAAAAAGAATTTGGCACCGGCGGCTTTGCCTTCGTTATCTTTAATGGTATGTCCGATTCCGATATTGCCACTACTGCCGATAAAATCAAAGATATCGATCATGTCAAATCCGTTCTCTATTATAATGAATCAGAAATCGGCATCCCTAAAGAGTTCCTGCCATCCAAGATCCAAGAAGTCTTTTCCGCGACAGATAGCTCTGGCACTTCAGAGACGCTTGTCGCCGTCCTCTTTGATACTGGCACTTCAGAAGATGCCACTCTAGATGCCATCTCCAAAATCCGCCAAGTTTCCGGCAGTCAAGCTCTCGTCTCTGGTATGTCTGCCCTTGTCGTAGATCTGAAAAACCTCGTAGAAAAAGAACAGTTTATTTATGTCGCTATCGCCGCCATCCTCGCTGTGCTCGCCATGCTTATCTTCCTAGATAACTGGCTAATTCCCTTTGTCTTTCTACTTTCTATCGGTATGATGATTCTTATCAATCTCGGCACCAACATCCTCCTCGGCGAAATCTCCTTTGTTACTATGGCACTTTCCGCCGTTCTCCAGCTCGCTGTCACTATGGATTATTCTATCTTCCTCTGGCACAGTTACGAGGAAGAGTCTACCACCGAGAAAAACAAGCTAAAGGCTATGAGCACCGCCATAGAGAAGACTTTTGCCTCTGTCGTCGGCTCATCCATCACCACTATTGCCGGCTTCGTCGCCCTCATGTTTATGACTTTCACCCTTGGCTTCGATCTTGGTCTCGTTATGGCTAAAGGCGTAGTTTTCGGCGTTATTGGCTGTGTTACAGTTCTCCCCGCCCTCATCCTCGCCCTCGATAAAATCCTCCAAAAGACTGCTCACCGCCCACTTCTCCCCAATGTCAAAAAGCTATCTAATAGAATTCTCAAAGTCTTCCCTGCCATCCTTATTATCTTTGCCATCTCTGTCATCCCATCTTTCATCTTCCAGAAACAAGCCCAAGATGAAGTTTATTACGATATGGGTGGCTCCATGCCAAAAGATATGGAATATGTCATTGCCAATACCAAATTACAAGAAGATTTTCACGCTGGCTCTACCGATATCGCTCTTATCAGTAGTAACACTTCCGAAGAAAACATTCGCCAGATGCTCACTGATGTCGAAAATACCAACGGAGTCAAATTCGCCCTTACCTTAGAAAGCCTAATTGGTAACCGCATCCCCGAAGAAATACTTCCAGAATCAGTTACCGAAATTATCAAAGGCGACAAATGGCAGCTTCTCCTTATCGGCTCCGCATATAAAAAAGCTACCGACGAAGCCAATACTCAGGCCAATTCCCTCAGCAATACCCTCAAAAAGTATGACGACAAAGCCCTCCTTATCGGCGAAGGCCCCGCCACCAAGGATATGATTGAGTTAATGGCTACCGATTTCACTGTGGTCAATACCATTTCTATTATTGCCATCTTCTTCATTATCGCTCTTGTCACCAAATCACTCTCATTACCATTCATCCTCATTGCCGTTATTGAAGTAGCCATCTTTATCAACCTCACCATTTCCCACCTCACCGGTACCCATCTACCATTTATTGCGCCTATCTGTATCAGTACCATCCAGCTCGGCGCCACCGTCGATTATGCTATTCTTATGACTACTCGCTACAAATCCGAGCGCCTCTCTGGCAAAGATAAAAAAGAGGCTATCTATATCGCACTACACACATCCATTCCTTCCATTGTCGTATCTAGCGCTGGCCTCTTTGTCGCTACGCTCGGTGTCGCCATCTATTCCAATATGGATATGATTTCCGCCATCTGTATGCTGCTCGCTCGCGGTGCCATCATCAGTATGGTTATGGTCATCACCGTCCTACCTAGCCTATTCATGGTCTTTGATAAACTAATTTGTAATACCACAAAGGAGATGAAAAAATGTCTAAAAAATTAAATATTATCATTACAGGCGCCACCATTGCTGCCGTCAGCGCTGGCATCGCCGCCACTTTATCTAGCCGCAGCCTCGCCGAAAGCTCTGCTACTACTAGCAGCACTACTACTGCTACTCTGGCTAACGCCACCACCAGCCCTCTCACCTCCGCCGATGAGACTGTCTATGTCTTTACCGACACTGCCGGTGCTCAGCGCAAAGTTATTTCTAGCGGTCTCACCAAAGTCACCCAGCCCGCCGATACTTCCACCCCTATCAAATTAAACGTCAAATATACCCTAGACGGCAAAGAGATCTCCGCCGCCGATATTAAAGGCAAATCTGGCAAAGTCACCATTGAATATAATTTCACCAACACCGCCAAGCAATCCGGCTACTATGTTCCCTATGCCGTCCTCACTGGCCTCATCCTCGATGGCGCCAACTTTGAAAATGTCGAGGTAGAAAACGCTCGTATCATCAGCGACGGCGACCGCACCATCATCGCCGGCATCACCCTCCCAGGCGCTCAGGAAAATCTCGGTCTTGCTAAATCTACCTTTGATTTGCCAAGCTCTATCAAAATCACTGCCGATGCTAAAAATTTTGAACTCGGTATAACCGCTTCCCTCGCCACCACCGAGATTTTTAGCAGCATCGACACTTCCAAATTAAGCACTATCGACGATTTATCTAGCCAGCTCACCCAGCTCACCGA
>JAFWNO010000030.1 GCA_017510305.1 Candidatus Saccharimonadota bacterium
CGAGGTTGACTCAATCCTTATCGATGAGGCTCGTACCCCTCTCATTATCTCCGCTCCAGCTGGTGATAATCCTGATTCTTATTATCAATTCGCTAAAATTGCCGACAAACTCACCCCTGAAGATTACGTCCATGATGAAAAGCGTCGCTCCGTCACTTTAACTGACGAGGGCGTAGATAAAGTCCAAAAACTCCTCGGTATTGACAACCTATATTCCGTAGAGAATACCCGCCTAGTCTATCACATGGATCAGGCTCTCCGTGCCCAAGTTGTCTTCCAGCGCGATAAAGATTACGTCGTTACTAATAGTGGCGAAGTAATCATCGTCGATGAAAACACCGGCCGCCTAATGCAAGGCCGTCGCTACAACGAAGGTCTCCACCAAGCCATTGAGGCTAAAGAAGGCGTCGTCGTCAAACAAGAAAGCATGACTCTCGCTACCATTTCCTTCCAGAATTTCTTCCGCCTCTATAATAAACTTTCCGGTATGACCGGTACTGCCTTCACCGAGGCCGAAGAGTTCCAGCAAATTTACTCTCTCGACGTCATTCAGATTCCACCAAATCGCCCCATTGCTCGTATCGACAAAGACGACCTAATCTATCGTAGTGAGGCCGGCAAGATTCGCGCCATCGTTAAAGAAGTAAAGAAATATCACGAAAAGGGCCAGCCAGTCCTCATTGGTACTGCCAGTATCGCTAAAAACGAATTAATCGCAAAATCCCTCGACGAAGCCAATATTCCATATGAATTATTAAATGCCAAGAACAACGAGCGTGAGGCCGCCATTGTCGCCAAAGCCGGCGAAAAGGGTGCAGTCACTCTCGCTACCAACATGGCCGGCCGCGGCACCGATATTAAACTTGCTGACGGCGTGAAAGAGCTCGGCGGCCTCGTAGTCATTGGCTCCGAGCGCCACGATTCCCGCCGCGTAGACAATCAGCTTCGTGGCCGTGGTGGCCGCCAAGGCGACCCAGGCACTACTCAATTCTTTGTCAGCTGCGAAGATGATTTGATGCGCATCTTCCAGGGCGATAGAGTAGCCACCCTTATGAAGCGCCTCGGTGTAGATGAGGATACTCCAATCCAAAATCGCTCTGTCACCAAAACTCTAGAGTCCGCCCAGAAACGCATCGAAGGTTTCAATTTCGACTCCCGCAAAAACGTCGTCCAATACGATAACGTCATCAACCGTCACCGCCGCGTAGTCTATATGATGCGCCGGAAGATTCTCGAGGGCGAAAGTATCCGCTACGAAATCGACAGATTAATGAAAGAAGCTACTGCTAGTCTCACCGAATTTTCTGCCCGCGTCAATAAGAATTTCAATAAAGAATTCAAGGCCGTCTTTGATTTGGACGACGACCTAGTCGACACTATCGGCCTCATGCGCAAAGAAAAAGACCGCGCCAAACTCGCCTACACCGCCGTCAAAGAGGCCTACGCCGCCAAAGAAGAAGAATTCTCCCCAGAAGTTATGAGAAAGATTGAAAGAGAAGTCTATCTCAAAGTCCTCGATACCCTCTGGATGCAGCATCTTGAAAATATGCAACACCTCCGCGAAGGCATCCACTGGCGCAGCGTCGGCCAGCGTGATCCGCTCGTGGAATATCGCAACGAATCTCAAAAATTATTTGATGGTTTGCAGAGAAATCTAAGAGAAGAAGTCTTAAAGATTCTCCTCACCCTTACCCCGCAGGAAGCTAACGCCACCGACATCACCGATGGCGAAGAATATGATACAGAATTAACCAAGATGGCCGCCTCCAGCACCGAAAAGGGCGTCAACGAAATTTCCGCCGGCGAAAAAAATCTAGATGATGAATTCAAAGATAAAAAGTCCGAGACTAAAATCACCGTCAAAAAATCTGCCACTAAAAAGAAAACTACCAAGAAAAAGAACAAGAAGAAGTCTAAAAAGCGCAAAAAGTAGGAGATATTAGCGTGCGGCATTCTGTAGAAGAAATTGAGCTAAAAAATGGCGCAAAAGGATTGCTTATTGACATCCCTACCGCCAGCGTAATGGATACTCGCGTCCAATTTCGCGCGGGTATTCGTTATGCCAAACGTCCAGAATTATACGAAATCGCCCACGTCGTAGAGCATCTTAGTTTCGGCGCCAACGCCAAATACCACAGCGAGGCCGCCTACGAAGCAGAATTCACCAAAAATGGCGCATATCATAATGCCTGGACATCCGATTTCTCCGTCTGCTACGAAACAGAATGTGCCGATTTTGAATGGGATAGAATTCTAGATTTAAAACGCATCGCCATCACCAGCCCCCGTTTCGTTGAGGAAGAATTAAAATCCGAAAAAGGCAATGTCCGCGCCGAGCTTACCGGCTACCTTAATGATTACATTCGCCTGCTCTGGCCCCGTCTTCAAAAGGGAATTGGTGAAGCTTCGCCAACTTTCTCTGAGCGTATCAAAACTATCAGTAATATTGAATTAAAAGACATCCGCGAGCATTATCGCCGCACCCATACCGCTAAAAATATGCGCTTTATCATTGCCGGCAAAATCGATCGCCGCCGCAAAAAAGAAATTATCCATATGCTAGAAGATTGGGACTTAAAAGAGGGCGAGCGTTTTGAAATTCCAAAAGACGAACTTCACGCTTCAGAGCCCATTCTCATCCGCCGGAAAGACGCATCAAATATTACCTTTGGTATTAGTTTTGTTTCGTCGGAAAGACTAGAAAGCAGCAAAGCCCAAACTATGGCCTGCCTCAGCCACATCCTTACCGGCACCATGTATAGTAAAATTTTCGGCGAAGCCAGAAAACGCGGCCTTGTTTATAATCTTTGGAGCGGCCTATCCAACAATGAAAATATTTCCTCTTGGGATTTTGAGGGGGAAGTCAATCTAGAAAGCGCCGAAGAACTATTTATTCTCATCCAAAAGCAATTATCCAAAATCCTCGATGGTGAGCTAGCCGACGAAGATATCGAGGCGGCCAAATCTTACGGTCTTGGCCGCTACCAAATGGGCGCCCAAACGGTCGCTCAAATCGCCGATTATTACGCCGATTCCTATTTCCAAGCCGAAGAAATCGCTAAATACGACAATGTTCCAGATGTCATCAATAAATTAAACAAATCTGAATTAATCGAGCTTGCCCGCGCCTACGCCAGCACTGGCATCAACGCTTTCGCCGCCGTCTCCTCCACCGACAAAGCCACCATCAATTCTCTCGCCACCCACCTCAAAATTTAATATTTACTTTTTTGAAAAGCTCATGTATAATAGAATAAACATTAGGAGAATAGTATTATCATGATAAAACAGCTTTTTAAGGGGGGGGGGCGAAATCTCTGTAGAGTAAGTATTATTAGTCTTTCATCATTTTTGTTTGCCTATGTAGTAGGCAATTTTTTAGCCCCAGTCTCTAACTCTTCTGCTGTTACTTGTAAGAATGGCATGGTCTCTGGCACAGATGATATCTGCGGCACAGATAATACTGATGTCAATGTCTCTATTGAAGGCTCATGGACAGTCTCTATCTCTTCTGCTGGCACATTAGGTGTAAACATCACTCCTACTTCTTCTGGTGTAGTAAATACTGCAGTAGACAATGTTAATATCTATACTAATACTCCAAATGGTTATCAACTCTACCTCAATAGTACTTCTGGTTCTACCGATATTTATAATAACAATGTATTAGACGAGAGTGGTAATCTAGACCCTAATCTTCCATCTAGTACTAATACTAATCACTTCATAGCAACAACTGGTACTAAATCAAGTCCAGTTACTCTCTCTTCTAACTCCTGGGGTTATAGTCTATCTTCTAATCCTACTACCTTCTCTAAAGTAGAAACAAGTTCTAGTGCAGTAGATGCTCTGATTAGTACTGGTTCTAAGACATCTGGCTCTGGCGATAATCTAGATGTAACCTACGGCTTTAATGCCGATACTAAACTAACTCCGGGAACATATACAACTTCTGTTACCTATACTGCAGTAGCGGAAGTACCAAGCTATACTATTTCTAGTATCTCTCCCAACAACTTCTCTGTAATGGATACTAATCAGCCAGTTACTATTATCACTACTACGCCAGCCACAGAACTAGGTCTCGGTACTATTACCGCCAGAATCACAGACAGCACTAATACAAATAGTGTAAACTTAACTAACTGTACCGAAACTACAGTAACAGTGAGCGGCACATCCTATCGGGCAGCAAGCTGTACCTATCCCGGAGGATTACCAGTAAGTATTAATAACTATAATGTAGAATTAACGAGTAGCTGGCATAGTGCTACTTATACTCTACCAAA
>JAFWNO010000031.1 GCA_017510305.1 Candidatus Saccharimonadota bacterium
AGTCTGGTTACTAATACCTATATTGCGCCAGTAGGTAATACTACTACTAGTTCTCTAAACTCTGCTACGGCTTTATCTAATAATACTTGGGGCTTTGCCTTAAGTAGCACTACTCCAGGTATAGTAACTAATAACTTCAATACTGCATCAGAATACGAATCAGAAAGTCAGGCCACCATAAACTCTAATAGGTATACTACCGTCCCTACTAATAATAACCAAGTCCTCCTACTCCAAGATACCGAACCTACCTCTACCACTACTATCTACTATGGCGTAAAGGCAGACAGAGACATCCCAGCCGGAAGTTATAGTAATACTGTACTATATACTGCCTTAGCCGAGCAGCCGAGTGAGATTAGGGTATCTGGACCTAATGGTTTAAACCCTACCATAGATTTAAATAGTCCCCACCAGACTCTTACTATCTATACCAGCATCAATACTACATCTAGTGAACTAGGTATCGCTACCGTATCATTTACAAATAGTAGTAATAAACAAATAGATACTTGTTCTAATGTAGTATTAAATACTGATAGCGATAACTATTTATATTTAACTTGTACGTCTCCTGCCATGCCAGCAGATATCTATGATGTAACAGTTACATTAGATACCTTTGGCAGAGTATTAGAAGCAGATGGTGTAGTTACTTATTCTGGTACTCCGCCAATAAATACTATTACTACTATGCAAACCCTAACAGCCGATGCTTGTAAAACTGCACCGTTTGCTGATACAGCTGGGAATAACATCTACACCCTAAAAGATAGTAGAGATAACAAATCCTACAAGATAGCACATCTTGCTGATGGTAACTGCTGGATGGTTTCTAACCTCGCACTAGATGGTAGCCGTACTCTCCAGCCCACCGATAGCAATGTAACGGAAAACCGTACTCTACCAGCCAATATCTCTGGTGCTACTACATCGCAATATGATGTCGCTCAAATTTATTCTGGTAATGCAAGCTCTACTACTACATCGTGTAGCTCTTCCTATCCAGATTGTATAGTGTCAGACATAAAATATGGTAACCTGTATAACTGGAACGCGGCTACTGCTGGTGTAGGGAAACAGGCAACAACTGGAACAGTTACAGAATCTGTCTGTCCGAAGGGCTGGCAACTTCCAAACAATATTGGCGACAATTCGTTTAACGCCCTGATGTCTGCATATTCTCTGCCAACCACCAACGGCACAGATCACTTTGCCGTCCAAACCATCCAGCAGTCCCCACTCAATTTTCCTCTTGTCGGCTATTATCTTAACGATGTGTCTTATGTTGTAAGAGTAGCGGTTTATTGGTCTAATACTGTTTACCCTCCCAATAAGCCGGACGCTGCGTATAGCTTATCATTTGATGCCCAAAATGGTGGCTTTGCTCCTCAAGATAATACTTCGAGACGAGTTGGTGCTTCTGTGCGGTGCGTCTTTGGCGGCTAGGCTATAAATCTTAGGATAAAAATATAATAAGGAAAAAACCCCGGCGTGCCGGGGCGGGTGGTTATTCTGATTTGTTGTAGATTCTGATGGTGCCATTTGGATTATAGAGTGGCACAGTGTCGGTTGTGTAAAGACCGTGATGTGTGACATGGTACTCTTTGTAATACATCGCGCCTGAGTACTTGTCGGCAATTATTTCGTATCGATTACCCTGACTATTTCTACTAGACTCGATAATTATAAAAGTTACATCTTCGTTTTTAGTGCTTATTTTTTTAATTATTGCATTGCAACCGAATATGCTATGCACTACGCCGATTATACTAGCAATTATCGCAATTATTACAATAGCCGAAATAATTATTAGAAATATTTTCATAAATACCCCTCCTTGATGCGTAAATGAACAACCACTTACTTTTATTGTAGCATAAAAAGTATAAAAAGTCAATAGATACTGGGGTAGTTACAGAGGTGAGTATTACCCGATGGCAATGTAGAGAAGATAGAAGGCGATGCCGTTTTTGAGCATATGGAGGAGAATGCCACTATAAATAGTGCCGGTAAGCTCGCGCTGGAGACAGAGGATGATACTCATGATGAAGACATTGATACCGACGTTCCATTGGCCGTGAAGTAGGCCAAAGAGAAGCGAAACGATGAAAATGGCCAAAGGCAGATTGATGCGAGTGCGGAGCTTGCCATAGAGCCAGCCGCGAAAGATAAGTTCCTCGGCGATGGGGGCAATAATAACAAGCGAGACAAAGCCGATTAAAAGATCAATATTATTGGTGAGATTATCAAAGCCGACGTCTTGGGCTTGCTCCATGTCTATCCAGGGGAAGATGACTTGGACGAGCATCATAATAATGGCGGCGAGGAGAAAATAAACAATTAGGCCGGCGGGGGCGAGGCCGATGTCTGTCCAAGTGGGGGCACCAGAGAGGCCGATTTCTTCCCTGCTGGTCTGCCATTTTCTGAAAATGTAGGGCACAAGAACTATTAGAAGAAGCGAGAGAATATACATAACAGCGCTATAAATGGCGGAAAAAAGCGGCATCTCGAGCATTTCTGCGCTGGTGACGAAATTGACCATGATATAGTAGACAATGAGCTGGCTGGCAAAGATGCAGATACCAACCCAACAGGCCATCAAGATGCAAATAGCAAGATTTTTAAAGGTGAATTTGGGGACTTTGGGTAGATTGAAAAATGATAACTTGCCCTGTTTTCCCGTCATTATCTAAAGAACCTCGTGATGTCTAAAATGGTGATGAGGATAATGAGGGCAAAGAGGACAAAGAAGGCGCGGGAGACGATGCGGGACTCTGTTTCTTGGTCTAGTTTCTTGCCGCGGAGGCGATAGATAGCGATGAGAAGCCAGCGACCGCCATCGAGAGCGGGAATAGGCAGGACGTTCATGCAGGCGAGCGAGACGGAAATGAGGGCGGCGAGGAATAGTGTATTGGTAGCGCCGGTAGAAACAAAACTTGGGAAAAGGGTGCCGAGGATGCCGACAGGGCCAGTGAAGGAATCGCCGACTTCGCCGATTTTGGTGCGTCCCTGCTCGCGGATGGATTCGTCGCCGCTGAATTGGCTGAAGGCGCCAGTGACAAAATTATAAATAATTGTACCGAAGCCGCGGAAAGTTTCGCCGGTGAGCTGGACGGTGACAACGGCGCCGACAATAGGTGCAGACCAAGTGGAGCGGTAGGTGGAGAGGCCGGTCTGGGACATGGAGACACCGAGGATGTAATCACTGTCTGCGGGATTCAGCGTGGTGGTGAGAAAATGCTCCTCGCCGTCCCTTTCTATGACATAGCCGACTTCCTGGCCGGCGTGGGCGGAGTTAAAACTGGACAAATCGGCGAATTCGCCAACGATGGAAGTATTATTGATGTCTACGTTGAGATCTACGACTCGAGTGATTTTATCGCCAGATTTAATGCCAGCTTTGTCGGCGGGACTGCTCTCTACGACGGATTCTACGGCGATAGGCTTGGCGTCTAGATAAGTGTCATTTGCGAGAGTGAATTGATTGTTGATGAATTTGGGCATACCAGTAGCAGCGAGAATGGTCAAGATAATGAAGGCCATGAGCCAGTTCATGATGACGCCGCCGAATAAGATTTTGGTCTTTTTCCAGAAAGAAACAGAGCCGAAAGTACCTGGGCGCTCGTCTGCGTCTGATTCCCCGTCCATTTGGCAGAAGCCACCGATAGGTAGCCAGTTTAGTGAGAATACTAGACTTTTGCGGGCCTTGTTCCAATTTTTACGGGGGATTTTATGCCATTTGCCATCGGGGCCTTTTGTCCAGGCGATAGCGCGAGGCGGGAAGCCGATGCCGAATTCTTTGACGGTAACGCCGTTTCTCCTGGCCATGATGAAGTGGCCAAATTCGTGGCCAGTAATGAGAATCATTAAGACGATTATACCTACCAAAACACCTAAAAATATATTCATATACATTATTATACAGGACTATTGAGATTTTGTCAGCAGTTTGGTACAATAAAAGTATAAATAACAGGGAGAAAATATGTTTGATAGTAAGGAATATCGGGTAGCTTGCGAGAAGGCGATGGAGAGGTTTCGCTCGGAGATGAGCAAGGTGCGGACTGGGCGGGCGCATCCAGATATGCTAGGCTCAGTGAAAGTGGAGGCTTATGGGCAGTTTATGCCGCTAAATCAGGTGGCAAATGTGACGATTGGTGATGCAACTTTGCTTCTGATTACGCCATTTGATCCGGCTAATATTGAGGCGATTTCTACGGCGATACGAGCAGATTCTACTTTGGGGCTAAATCCATCAGATGATGGCCGGCTGATTCGGGTGCCGGTGCCGCCGCTAACAGAGGAGCGTCGCCGGGAGATTGTAAAGTCTGCTTCGGCTAAGGTGGAAGAAGCAAAAGTGGCTATTCGTCAGGTGCGTGAGGATGCGAGGAAAGAAATTAAGGGGGCAGAGTTGCCAGAGGATGTGGCAAAGCGGGCGGAAAAGGAGATTGACGATATGACAAAGGAATATACGGATAAGGTAGATGGCGAATTCAAACAAAAAGAAGCGGAAATTATGTCCATTTAGAAAAAGGACGCATTTATGCGTCCTTTATAGTTGAAATGTGCTGGCCTACTTCTTGGCTTCGTCCGACCTCTCGTTGCCGTGGTGGCCGGCGATGATCTTCGCCTCGTGCTCTTTGATAGTCTCCTGTTTGGATTCCCTTACGCCACCCTGAGCGATTGCTTTTTCATGGCCTAATGCATCTAACATAATTTTATCCCTCCTTTTACTCTAATGCTAGACAATAAGCAACTTTCCTTATTGTAGCACTGTTTACTTTTTTCGTCAAGTGTGGTATAATGGAATTATATATCAATTTTAATGAAACAGCCGTGGCAGACTCCCTGAGCAAAGCCACGAGCAAAGAGAAAGGGAAGTTATGTCTGTAAAAGTAGACATCAAAGAGCTACTTGAGTCTGGCGCACATTTTGGTCATAAGACTAGCCGCTGGCACCCAAAGATGGCTCCATACATCCATTCCAAGCGTCAAGAGGCGCACATTATCAACCTCGAGAAGACCGTTGATGGTCTAGAAAAGGCATTGCCAGAAATTACCAAGCTGACAAAGGCTGGTAAAAAGATTCTTTTCGTTGGCACCAAGAAGCAGATGAAAGAAATTGTAAAAGCGCACGCTGAAGAAGCTGGCATGCCATACGTAACAGAGCGCTGGGTAGGCGGTACTCTAACAAACGTTGAGACTGTAAATCGCCAAATCAAGAAGATGAAAGACTTAGAGCGCCGGATGGCTTCTGGTGAGCTGGAGATGCGCTATTCTAAGCTAGAAGTGCAGCGTTTTCAGGAGGAGATTGACCTTCTAAATAATCGCTATGGTGGCATTAAGGAAATGAGTGAGCAGCCAGCTGCAATTATTGTGGTGGATGCAATTCAAGATAAAAATGCCATTCGCGAGGCAAATACACTACACATCCCAGTGATTGCTATCTGTGATACTAACGTAGACCCAACAAATGTTGACTATGTTATCCCAGCAAACGATGATTCCGTCAAGGCAACTACTTTAATTTTAGATTATATTAACGAAGCCATAAAGGAGGGCAAAAAATAATGGCAGACATTTCAATTGAACAAATCAAAAAATTAAAAGAGCTATCTGGCGTGGGCTTGACTGATGCAAAGCAAGCACTTGTAGAGGCTGATGGTGATTTTGATAAGGCACTTGAGGCTATGCGCAAGAAAGGTCTTACCAAGGCTGAGAAGCGTGGGGACCGCGAAACTCGCGAAGGTAGAATTGACAGCTATGTCCACGATGGCCGTATTGGTGCGATTGTGGAAGTAAACTGCGAGACATCCTTCGTGGCAAAGACAGAGGAATTTCAGGATCTCGCCCATAAAATTGCAATGCAAGTTGCTAGTATGGCGCCGCTTTATGTATCCGTAGATGATATTCCAGAGGAAGAGATGGCCAAGAAGAAAGCAGAATTTGAAGAAAACTTCAAAGGCCCAGAAAAGATGAAAGACCAGATTATTGCTGGCCAAGTTAAAAAAGCCTTTGCTGATAAAGTTTTGATGGACCAGCCATATATTTTGGATGATTCCAAGACTGTAGCAGAGTTTATTAAAGATAATATCGCAAAGACTGGTGAGAATATTACCGTGCGCCAGTTTAAGCGGATTGAGTTGGGTGTAACAGAGTAGTCGGCTGCTACCCCTGTAAAACTTGCAAAAATAGTAAAAATTTGATATAATAAGGTTAAGATATGAGTAAAACAGAATTACATCCTAAAGATTACCGTTTTGTGGTGTTTCGTGATGATGCGGCAGATTATGAATTTTTGACAAAATCTACCGCAAAAAGCGAAGAAACCATTAAATGGAAAGATGGTAATGAGTATCCTTTGGTGAAGATTCAGATTTCTTCCGCTTCACATCCGTTCTTTACTGGTGAAGAGAAGATTATCGATACCGAGGGTCGCGTGGACCGCTTTAAGGCTCGCGCGGCGAAGGCTGCAGAGCGCAAGGCTGCTCTTGCTAATAAGGCAAAGAAAGTCGCCAAAGAGGCAGAACGTAAAGCTAAAAAGGAAGCAGAGGCTGAAAAGGCTGAGTAGTTCCTTTTTGTAGCGCGAATCCCCTCAGTGTAGAGCTGGGGGGATTTTTTGTGGTATAATAACAGATAGAGGGCTGATTTGGCCTAGATGTGAGAGCATATTTAATATAAGAAAAGGAGAAAAAATATGTTTAATTTAAGTGGCAGAGTGGCAGTAGTTACTGGGGCATCTTCGGGGCTAGGTGTGCAGATTGCTAAAGCCTATGCTGGGGCTGGCGTAGATACGCTGGTGCTTTTGGCGCGGCGCGAGGAGCGGCTAAATGATTTGGCAGAGAAACTTCGCAAGCAGCATACTAAACTGAATGTTTTGCCGATTCGTTGCGATGTGACAGATACAGAAAGCGTCAACGCGGCAGCGGAGCAGGTAGATAAAGCAATTGGCCGGGTGGACATCTTAGTGAATTGTGCTGGCTCGTCGAAAGATAAAGGCGTGTTGGAGATGACGGATGAGGAGTGGGATTTTACCATTGCTACGGATGAGACGTCAGTCTTTAAGATGACGCGGGCTTTTGCGAATCTGATGAAGAAAAATCACTACGGGCGGATAATCAATATCGCCTCGATGTATGGCTTGGTTGGCAATACGGAGATTCATACGGTGGCGTATCATGCGAGCAAGGGAGCAGTAGTGAACTTTACGCGAGCAGTGGCGGCGGAGTTAGCACTTGATGGGATTACCTGCAATGCGATTTGCCCTGGGTATTTTGAAACGGAGCTGACAAAGTCGGTGCTCGATACGGAGCAGTTCCAGCAGTTTGCAAAGACTCATGTGCCGATGCAGCGCTATGGTAAGCCTGGAGAGCTGGATGCACCGGCGGTGTTTCTGGCTAGCGATGAAGCGAGCTATGTGACTGGCGCAATATTGCCGGTGGACGGCGGGTATACTGCCGTATAAAGCGATGGTAGGCTTAACAGGGGGTGCCCCTGGGCTGGACTTGAACTGAGCCGGACCGGACGATTACCACTAACTAATTAAACAAAAATCCCCGACCGATTGGCCGGGGATTTTAAGATGATTGTATTATTCATCTTTTTCGTCTTTTTCGCGCTTCTTGATGATGAAGAAGGCGATACCGCCAGCGGCGACCATAGCGGTAGCTGCGGCTGCGATAGTGATAGCATTGTTTGTGCCAGAGTCTGAATCGCCAGCAACGGATGCCGTAGTCTTGGCGTCAGCATTATTAACGCCTAACGGAGTGTTATATGTACTGTCCGTATTGTTGTTGGTGGTGTCGTCGGTGGTTGTGTCGCTAGAGGACGAACTGCTACTTTGCATAGTGGCAGATCTTAGACTTCTATTGCCTGAAGTGGAGTTATTAGTATTGAGAGTGGGGGACGCTGAGTTATTGGACGATGTATTGTTGTTTGATGGGGTATTGTCAGCAATTTGCTGCTCGTTTTGAGAATCTGAGTTTTTATAGGTGAAGATATTACTCTCGTATAGGGTAGTCGACAAATTAGATAGGGCAAGTTCAACGCCGTATGATTGGTCAAGGGTCAGAGCGGGTACTGTGCAAGTCACATATAGGTAATTATTTGTGTCTAGATTGACGGTAGGATTAGTACATGTGCCGCTTTCGGTCTTTGTAACTTCACCAGTTTCACTGTCAGTAGACTCTTGGTAGAATTTAACGGTAGCAGATTCGCCGGTAATATTTGTTGTATTGATTGAAGTATAAACAGTAAGAGTAGCACCGGCTATGGCGTTTTTAGGGGAGATCCTGATTTGGGTGGGCTGCTCGGCTAGGGCAGTATAGAGCATTACATTGCCATATTCGCCGCCTACTATGTTTTTCTCGGCATAGACGCCGTAGTAGATAGTTGTAGTAGAAGTAGGCTCGTTGTCTTGGCGGACGAGGATTTCATTGCCAGAGTTAGGGACTTTGGCCCATTTGCTAGTTTTGGTAGGGTTAGAATAGTCAGGGTCGAAATTGTTTTCAGGGATACCTTCACTATTAGAGGCGAGTGCAAGACCCCAAGTGTTTTGACCTAGTGTAGCAGCAGTAGTAAGAGAGTTGCCGCCACCTGGAGCAAAGTAAGTATTAGCGGCAAGGGAGCTATCTTTGACTACGGTGCTTGTGCTAACGAGATTGTTTGCTACGAGAGAGGTGTCTATGTCACCGACGGTATATGTGCCCGTAGTACTGAGGAGGAGCTGATGTGTGAGCGGACTGTTAGACTCGACATAAACTGAATCGGAAGCGAAGGCAAGATTACCAAGAGCTGTACGCCCCTCTTCGCTACCAAATGCCATAGAGATAGGTGTGCTAGAAGCGCCATGATCAGAACGGACAGTAATGTAATAGAAGAGTGGATTGTTATTAACGGTAACGCTAAGATTTTGATTTTGCTTGCGGCAAATAGAGCCAGATTCGGTAGTATTGGTAGACTCATCGCAATCTTCTGGGGTATCGGTAGCGGAAGTGTTTTGGAATGGAGTAGTAAGGCTGATAGTAGCATAAACCACCAAAAATGCAAATATACCAAGTGCTGAATTCTTTAGTACTAACGATATTTTGTCTTCTTTATGGGGGGATTTGTCGAAACGACTTTTATTTTTGCCTAGCATAGCATTACGCTCCTTTATGATACTTATTTTTATTATAGCATGAACAGTTTAAGAGTGGTAGTGTTTTATTTACAACGTCTGCTTAGAATATCGTGTCATGTAAAACCCCCGACAGAGTCGGGGGCTTTAGTTTTATTATTTTTATTCTGCCGTTGTTGATTTTTTAACTTTTAATGCGAAGAAGATGCCGGCGGCGACTACGATGACTGCAGCGGTGGCAACGATGGCAGGAATGATATTTTCGCTAGAGTAATCGTTGGACTTGGTGACACCACTACCAGTGTTGGCGGTAGAGGCGGAATTATTGCTATCGGCATCATCGGTATTATCTCCGGTATCGTCGTCTGCTAAGGTAATAGTGACAGTATCAGTGGCGAACGTATCGGTGCTACCGTTATAATCGGCGGCCTTGACGATATAAGTGCCAGAGTTGGTCATAGTAAAAGTATCTTGATAAGTGTTGTCGCTAGCTACGGACGTAGTGTGCATGGCAAGGACAGTAGTGCCGTCTTCAGCATAAACGGCGATAGCTACGGCGACGACGCCGGCTCCTGCTTCCCCAGATACGCTGATAACACCAGTAGTATCATTTCCATCTGCAACGATGGTATTGATAGATCCAGCGCTAGCAAGATTTGCTGGAGCTAATGCCATAAAAGTTGCGATGGCTGCTGTAGCGATGGTTTTTAGAATAGTTTTCATTATCGGACCTCCACATTATAATTATTTAGATAATTAACTTCGCGGGTTTCGGCATCGTAGTAAGAGCCGGCACCAGAACCGCTAAAGGTACCACCGTAGGAATTGCCAGAGAGTGCGCCTTTTTTGATGATGGTAAAGTAGGCTCCAGCTATCTTGGATTTATCTACGGAGATCTTAAAGGATGATGCGCGGAGGTTTTGACCGCCACTTTCATTTTGAGTGCTAATGGTGTCTAAGATTTGGAAGTCAGTAGTGCCATCATTGTAGATAACATTAGCGACTACTTGAAAATCATCATAATTGTAGGTTGTAGGATAGTATGCGTCAATAATGAGGGATGGATCGGTTTCATCGGGACCGAAATTGTCGTGGACTTTAATGGCGGTGCGGGCGACCATGGCGTAATAAGTGCCATTAGCATCAGTAATCTCAAATACGACTCGGTCGTAATAGTTGGAGGCAAAGGTGAGTGTCCAGATGCCACCGGCATTGTCAATAGTGACGGCACCTGTTGGAGCATTGATTGCGGTTATGCTAGTAACGACATCATTTAGACCATTTAAGATGACATTTGGCTCGTTGAGGTAGCTTTCGATGATTGCTGGCTGCTCGGCAGTAGTCTCGGAGATGTCAATTACTGGGTTATAGGTGAAGCCTGGCTCCCAGAAGCCTGGGAAGTAAGTGTAATCGGCCGGATCGTTAGATACTTCAACGGCGACATATTCTGCACCGTGCAAGACGACTTGGAATTGCATAGCAACATTGGTAGAGAGTGAATTTTTACCCTTACCGAAGTCGATTGGATTTAGTTTGCCACCATCGATATGCTGAGATTCGTTGCCGTAGAGAATTAATTCGGTGGTGGTATAGATATCGTTAAGATGTGCGCCGATATAGTCCCAACCGGCGAGGTCTTTTCCCTGCTCATTGACGGAAGCTTCTATGCCAACCCAACCTTGATTATGTTCATCGCCGAGAGTATAGTGCTTGGAATTGTCGGTATCGTCGGTGATATTAGAATCTAGGAGATTAATAGTCTGACCAATTGGGGTGCCAGTTTCTGTCCAGATGTCTGTGAAATGGTGATAACAGACGCCGTTACAATCCCAGACAAAGTAGATATTGCCATCAAATGGCTCATCTGGACCGGGCTGTGGGTCCTGCCCGCTGGCATCTTGGATAAGGACGCTATGATTGGCGCTGCTAGCGTTGAAGGCTGTCTCTGCGCCAACTTGACTGCCACCAGCAAAGAGGGCGAAAGCGCCACTATTATAATTGATGTAGCCAGTATCGCCAGAATCTACGGTGATATAGCATTCGGTAGCACCAGCGTTACAGGAGGTAGTGCCGATGCGAGTGTTATTATCTTCTGGATTTGTGCGAAGTTCGACATATTGACTGTCTCCGCCATCTACGCTGACTAAAAGATGAGTACCATCAGAACTCATTGCGTAGGAATGCTCCTGTGGCTGCGAATTGACGCTAAATGTAAGGGTGTATTCCCCAGTTGCGTTAGTGTTTATTGCTGGGATGCTAGCGCCAACGCATAATCCAACAATAATTAATCCCCCGAGTAGTATATTCTTTATTTTGCCCATATAATATTAACCTTTCTTAATATTAATTATACTTGGTATAATGTGGGTGTCAATAGCTTTATGTTTATAAAAAATATCCCCAGATTTTGCTGGAGATATTTTGCGAACCTTTTAGGCAGAAAGGATGTGCCAAGAAAGATCCAGAGAATTGAATTCTAGGCGATATTTCTCCTTTCCTGCTAAAACATCAAAGATGTGATGGGTGGCACCCTTTACGAAATTGATATGGGTGCGCAGAAGCTCGGTGACTTCTATTTCCCTGCCGCCACGGCGCTTGAAGCTGAGTGGCTGGCAAGGTGTCATCTCGTAGCCGAAAAGGGCCATTACCTCGACGCGTTCGCTTTTGTCATTATTGTTAAGGTTGATATTGGTTTTCATAAGTAACTCCTTGATTAGATTAAATTTTGGAGTCATTTATGCGAGCCGAATTGACTTTATGATGGTTTTCAATCGTTGGCTCTTGGCCACAGTGGCAAATGACGGTAACCGACTGCGACTTATGAAATTTTCTCTATGCTAGGGACCGAAGTATAGCATGAGCTGTTTATATTATAGCACAGTTTAAGGTAAATATTTGAAGTTTTGCCTCGTGGATTAGCTACCGAAGACGCAGCGGACAGATGTAGCGCCAACAGTAGTTGATGCGCCTGGCTGTACGCCAAAATAATAGAACCCGCCGTAATATCCAAAACTAAATATTGTACGAGCAACCGAATAATCAATAAGATTATTTGCAGAAATTGCAACATTGTATGAGTTTCCATAAGAATAATAACCTGCTTTTGGGTAATATAACGGAGATTGTTCTATTCTTTGGATTAGAATAATAGATTCATCACCTGTTATATATTGTGTTGAAAGATCATAATATGGGAGTAATGTGTCTAAATCAGCATTGGAAACCAAACGCCAATTTTTAGGGCAAATAGACTCGTTAGATAATTGATTCATGTCTACAGCGTTAGCATGAGCGGCAATATAGTTATATTGGTTCCCATATTTTGTTCCTTCACCATCTATATTATTAGCATGGGATGCATAAATATTGGCTGAGTTAGTTGTATATGTACCGTCTGCCATATTTGCCGACAAGTTATGACTTGTTGTTACATTACTATCTTGTGGAGTGAGGGTGCGGACGGTGCCGAGACCATTATTACCATCGAGAGCGAGGTTAGAAGTCATCCAACAATTACCATCGGCGAGCTTACTTACCTTATAAAATTTACCATCGCGGGAATCTATCATTGTTTTTCTATTATCGGCAGCAGTGGTACTTTCGGCAAGATTGCTACACATTGTAGCAGTAAAGTTTTGCATAATTTCATCTGACTGGCCGGTAAAGATACATCTAACGGATTCACCTGTTGCTTTAGATACTTCTGAGTAGGGTATAAAATAATTATAATATGAATCTGGCTTAATAGACATCCAAAATCTGCCATACGAACTAGCATTAACAGTGTAGTTTGCAATTTCGCCACCATTTAGCCCTATACTGATAGAAATTGAGTTTTCTTCATGAGTATAATTGCTGTTCATCGGGATATAAAATGGTGCAGTTTGTACAGCAGCAATAGCACTGGCATTTACAGTAACACCTGTTGGTAAGCCATATTTGCCAAATAAATTCGGCCAGCTAAAATCATTTCCATACTGTGGAAGAGACCATCCCTTTGGACAAATACTGGTAGTGGCACTACCTTCAAAGCTAGCCGTGCCTTGTCCGGCAGTTGCTGCCATAAAATTATAAAGATTACCATAAGGCATCTTAGTGCCATCTGTGGCTGTCTGGGTTGTAGTGGCATAACTATCATCAACAATGCCATTAGTAGAGCCAGAGAAAATCTGCATAGCATCGGAGGATGCTACTGTACCATCTATAATGTTTGGCGCAAGAGTCACATTTGTAGTAACATTGGAATCATTTGGAGTAAGGGTGCGAACATTGCCGGCTTTATCGGTGCCGTCTAGAGCAAGGTTATCCGTCATCCAGCAGTGACCATCAGCCATCTTTGTTACACGGTAATATTTATCGTCACGGGAGTCGGAAAGATTGATGCTCGTATTAGTCCCCATCGCATCACACTGGGCGGAGGTGAAATCTTGCATGGTGGGAAAGACGTTGACGCCTTCGGAAATAGCCGTATAAGTCACCTCCGTACTATAACTCCCCGTTGGTAAAGTGGTAGAAGCATTGATGCCGTAGAAAATATCTAGATCGGTGCCGTCGGGGCTGTTATAGTCGGAAGTTTCGGCGATTTTGGCGTTAGAGGAATTTGCGTATTTTGGCACTTCGGCCCAAGTAGAATCGGCAGAAGGATTGCCAGTGCTATAATAATCGATATTAGCAAAGTTGGCAGAGAAAGGATCGCCGGTGCTACTATCTAGAGCAAAGCCCCAAGTGTTTTGGGTGAGTTTGGCAGGGCTAGAAATGGTGCCAGAGCCTGGCTGGAAATAACCCTCTGAAGCGGAGGAGGAAGAGCCGCCTTGATAAATATTATTATCATTAACAGAGGTAGAAACATAGAGTTTGTAACCATTAGGAGAATTAGTAACAACATTAATAGTATCCTTAGCGATAGCCATTTGGCCGGTGGGCGAGGCCGTAACATCTAATCCTAGAGAATCGGCGGAGGTGATTTGGATAAAGAAATCTGAAGTATTATTATTGATGACTACCGTGCTAGCATCGGAAGATTTGACGGGCGTGAGAGTGCTGGCAACAACGTAGGCGCAGAGGAACGAAAAAAGCCCAAGCGCGAATAGTTTATAATACTTGGGATTGAAAATGAAACTCTGATGTAATGTTAGACTTTTTTGTTTATTATTGCTCATGGCAAGACCTCCTTATTTTACCTTGTGCCTCGCTAGCACCATTTTAGTTTGGAGGTATTTGAGCCAACTAAAATGGTGCCACGAAACTTTAGGAAAAAGACCCAGCAATAAGCATCTAATCTGGTTAGGCATTATCGTAAGGTGTTCGTGGCACCATTTTAACGTCTAAACAGATTTTGCTTCCCGACTTTGGGTTATAAATATAAATTTTCCAAATACTATAAAAGCGATGCCTTTATCTATTACTGAATCTTTTTCCTAACTCTATTATAGCAAGTGGCACAAAAAATGCAAGCGTTTATTCTATCTTCTATTTATTTAATTTCGATGCCGCCGAAGATGGTGGTGGCGTCTAGATAGATAGTTGGCTGGTTTTCGGACTTTTTGGTGTTTTTGCGTTTATCCTCTACGCCGCCAAAAATAGCATTTGATTCAAATTCAAGATTGATATCTTCTGGGGCTTTGATGGTGATGCCGCCGAAGATGGCACTGGCATTAACGACAACATCCTTTTTTATAATTGCTTTGCTTAAGTCTATATCAATGCCGCCGAAGGCTGCGACGAATTTTGCACCTTTGAATTCTTTTTCATCATAATTATATTTCTCGCCAGAAAAGACTGAAGCATTAGTAACTTTATTATCGCTCTTTTCGTTTAGTTCTTTAATTTTAGCATTAGTGTTGTGGTGAAGGATGGTTTTAATGATAATAGAGCAGCCGATGATTATAATGATGGCTGGAATGATAAGCTGCCAGATGATGCCAAAATCCACTACGCTAAGGCAGGCGAGAAGCAAAATAACGCCGATTGTGAAGATGATGATGCTGGCGGTTTTGTCTTTGTCGGTAACGAAGCTGATGGCGGATGGAACGAGAATAAAAACTGTCCACCAGCCGGGAAAGAAAATGTTTAAATTAAAGATGCCGAGAGCGTTGCCGCCGATAATGATACCGAGGACAATGAGGACGATTCCCCACATGATTTGTTTTGCTTGTTTCATAGTTATTTATTTCCTTTTTATTCTTCGTCTTCTACGCTGGTGGATCCTAGAGGATTCGAACCTCTGACCTTACGAATGTGAATCGTACGCTCTAGCCAACTGAGCTAAGGATCCAAGTAAACTGGGCTTTTCTTTGAAAAGAAAAGTCCCAACGAAAAGAAACTTTGGATGTTTTTA
>JAFWNO010000002.1 GCA_017510305.1 Candidatus Saccharimonadota bacterium
AATCTTCATAGAGTATTTTCCTTTATAGATTAACTTTGCATTTATTATAACACGTAGCTCTTCGTAAAATCAATACTTTTAAGCCAGATTTTACTTAGAAAAAACACCTTTTAGTACGAAGTTTACTACTCCAAATGCCACCAGCGCCACGATTAGCCCTATCACCCCGTAGATAATCATACCTCTCGCCGCATTAATCTTCTGCGGATCGCCCTGCGACACGATGAATCTCTGCCCTCCCACAATAATAATTATCACCGCTACTATCCCCACTATTGCAATTACTCCATTAATCAAAGCTTCTACCACACTCGGTGCTGTACTATCTGTTCCGCACCCAAGTACCGCCTTCTGTGCTTCGTCCGCTTCGTCGCAAGCTTTTTGATTCCAGTCATTCGCCGCTATCGCTGGTTGCGCCGCATACACAAACGATGCCAAAGTTATCGCACTCATTAATAAAAATGCTGCTATTTTTCTTATC
The DNA here is from genome assembly GCA_017510305.1 of Candidatus Saccharimonadota bacterium. GTDB lineage: Bacteria > Patescibacteriota > Saccharimonadia > Saccharimonadales > Saccharimonadaceae > Nanosyncoccus. Next base: position 482 of record JAFWNO010000002.1, read on the forward strand.
ATTTTGCCGCTCCTCCAATAATATTCGATATAAATGCCGTAACTGCTCCCGCCAAAAGCACAACAAACAGACCAATAATCGCATATGCAATGATCTGACTAGCTTGCTTCGTCTTCGCCGGCTCACCTTGCGACATCAAAAACTTTACACCTGCATAAACCAATACTGCAACTGCAATAATTCCACCCGCCGCATAGATCCAGTAAAGTACATTTGTCAAATTCCCACTCGTCACACCGTCAGAATTCGGTAAACTATCCACTGTTTGCTTTATTTCATCCGTTGCATCCCCCAAAATTTTCATTATCTCGCCCATATTTCTCCCTTAGCTCACATTCGTTAATATTGATACGATTGTATTCATAATCACGCTCGCCAGCATCGCAATCGCTAGTCCCGCTACTGCCGCAATCAACGTCTTCTTACCTCGCTCCGCTCTATCTGGCAACCCCCTAGAGAACATATACAAATATCCACCCCAAGCAATCATCACAATCGCCACATATCCCACCATAATCATCACGTCATACAAAATATTCAGCACAATCGACCAAACAAACTTCGGCAAATCTCCGCTATCTGGTTTCTTTATTTCGCATTTCCCATTAATTTCTTCAGTTTGACCATAATACCACGGTCGAAGCGAGAAAAACGCCGACGTATCACCACATCCGCCTCCGCTAGTGCTAGTACTTTCACCACCTCCTACACCATCCTGCGCATCCAATGCATAAGCTGGCACCGCCACCCCTATCGTCATCATAAGCATAACAGAGAAATATGTGAAAATTTTCTTCATGGACTTATAATAGCATAGTTTCCCCAAAACAACAAAATATCACTCTTGACGATTCCGCTTATGTGTGCTATAATAAAGCAGTAAAGTGCAGGTAATTCTGCCGGTTGTTTATTATGTATAAAAAATTTCTAAGAAAACCCCTTAAAAACGCTATTTTTGGCGTACTTTTTGCAGTTCTAGGAATTTTTGGTCTTATTACCTCTCCGCTCATGTCAAACCTCGTCTATGCCGAGCCAGAATCATCCGAACAAACAGGGAATGAAACCTCTACTAACGAGACTCCAAGCCTCGACAACTCTAATGCTTCTAGTGCGACCGGCGCTTCCGAAAATACCGACGAAGTCAAAACCTGTGCCAAAGAAGTTGGTACTCTTGGCTGGCTAGTTTGTAGCGCTACCGATGCTCTTGGCAAGGCCGTCGATTCTATCTATTCCCAGATCGAAAAACTTCTTGTTGTTGAACCAATTTCTTTCGAGGAAAGCTCTCCAGTTTATCAAATCTGGCAAATCATGCGCGACATTACCAATATTCTCTTTGTTATCTTCCTCCTTGTCGTTATCTATTCCCAAATCACCGGCCTTGGCATCAGTAATTATGGTATTAAAAAAGCTCTACCAAAGCTCATCATTGCCGCCGTTCTCGTCAACCTTTCCTATCTTCTCTGTGCTCTCGCTGTTGATACTAGCAACGTTGTCGGCGCCAGCATCCGCGGCGTCTTTGACAATATCCAAACTCAGGCCATGAGCACCGGTGGCTTTGGCGATGGTGGCACTATTAACTGGACCGCTCTTACCGCCGCTCTCATCGGTGGCGGCACTGTCGCTGGTATCGCCATTGTTAGCTTTATCTGGCCACTTATCGCCGCCCTCATCGGCGCCATCATCTCTGTCTTGGTTGGCCTTGTCACGCTTGGCCTTCGTCACGCCCTTATCATTATCCTTGTTATGATCGCTCCTGTCGCCTTCGTCTGCTATCTCTTACCTAATACTGACAAATGGTTCAAAAAGTGGAAAGATATTTTCTTCTCCATGCTTATCTTCTACCCAATGTTTAGCTTCTTGTTCGGCGCCGCCCAGCTCGCTGGCTGGGCACTCATCGCTTCCGCGATGAGTTCGGGCAGTGCCTTCATGCTTATCGTCGGTCTTGCTGTCCAAGTCCTTCCACTCATTCTCTCTATTTCGCTCATGAAAATGTCTGGCACTGCCCTCGGCGCCGTCTCGAGCCGCCTCGACAACCTTGGCAAAAAGCCTCAGGAAAGCCTCCGCGCCAATCTCGCTCAACGTCACGAACTTGCTCGCTTACGCCGCATTAATAATTCCGCCCTCCCTTCTGCCAGTCTTCAGCGCTATCTTGACAAGCGTGCCGCTAGTCGTGCTGCCGATATCAAGAATGAAGAAGCCATCCGCGCCGGCCGCGCCGAAATCTA
>JAFWNO010000032.1 GCA_017510305.1 Candidatus Saccharimonadota bacterium
GCCGTCTGTCCATACGTATCTTCGAACATCATATAGCTGGCCCATATACTGTGCGCCGTTGATTTGGTCAACATAGTTGAGGACGCTCTTTGCAGTGTCTTTCTTGAATGTGCATGCATTACCCCCGGCAGTAGTTAGATTTCTTTTTGATAGCTTGAACTGTGGGTCTACAGCAGAGCCAATATCATTTCTATCAGTCAAGCCATTCGGAAGGAATCTCCTTCGGATTTCAGGGTTGCTATATCCTGAACTACCTATTACTTTATAATAATCCCAAAATGGCCAAACAGTTCTGGCACTGCAATACCATCTCATGCCATCCGTTTCTTTTTCGCCGCTGTATTCATTGAAAATTTGTTTACCTTTTTCGTCCTTTTTGGGTATAGGCGGAGTGGCAAAGTCAATGTAGCCAAGAGCATACTCCTGATCCACAGGATTCCAGCCTTTAAGACCGTAGTCAGAGCTTTTGTCGTATTTGAAGAACATCGGATTTACACTCGGAGGAATATTACTACCGTATTCTGCCACCAGGCTTTCAATCTCACTGCTCATGACTGGACCACCCTCTATCATACAGCCGGCTTTAAACTTGGCTTTAGAATTCCCAATAAAACTAGTATCACCGAAAACCATCGTTTCTCCACAGCCGCTTCTAGCCTTGTTGTCTGCTCTATAAAAGTTAAAATACAAAACCCGCTCTATGTCCCAGTTAGTCCAGTTGCCGTACTTGCGGCGGCTGGCGTCGGCGTTGTTCGACAAGGTGGCACCCATGATGCCGGCGAAGGCGACAAGAGCGACGAGGGTCAGGAAAATGCCGGCGGTCTTTTTATTGACCGTGGCCTTGGGCTCGGCACCGAGTTGCATCTTTTTTACCTTCCTGTGACGACGAATACCCCTCGCGCTAGTTGATTCGCACCTCATTGTGATTCTATTTTAGCATAAACGATTCCGCACGTCTAGTATAAATTAGCTATGGGCATTTTGCTAAGGTGTTGGATAACTTCTCCCTGGGGGTTAAGCATAAAAGATATTGACATTTTAGAGAGAAAGTAGTATAATTATAGAGAATCTTTTTCGTACTTAAAAGTAGGGAAGGGGTCGTATTTTAACATGATAAGATAAGTTTGTAACTCGTCGTTTTTGTTTTCATTTTTTAGAATAGGAGGGAAAATATGAAGACAAATAAAGTGTTAAAAAGGATGCTGACGGTTTTACTGTCGGCGGCAGTTTTTATCTGTTCTACACCGGCCATAGCTTTGGCTGTGGAACCGGAGGCGGAGGGCGCCTTGTTGGCAGACGCTGTGGTAGAGGAGACTGTTTCAGAAAACTCTATCGTGGAAGAAGCTAGCTCGCTGGGCTCCGTATTGGAAGACATCGTCTCGGAAGACACCGCTTCGGCAGGCTTTGCCCTGGAGGAAAATAATTCTGAGTCATTTATTCCAGAAGACATCACTGTTTCGGATAAGATAGATGACAATATTACTCCTGACCAGGCATTGAAGCCGGGTGATTCGGTTACTATCCTATATAGGATGTGGGATGAGAAAGAAGGCTATACGACAGTACCTAAAGGTTATACCTTGATCGATGATGGGTATAATATATATAAGTCTACTGTTCCAATTACTGAAACCGCACAGGGGGCTACTATAACGCTTCTTCCGCCACCTGATATACCGCCAGATGACTCCGGCTTAGGACAGGTGTTTTGTGGTTGGGCCAGTCCACAAGGTGGATTTAGCTGGATTGAAGGCAGTGTAATTCCACTCAGTATGCTGCCCATCGACGAATGGTCATCAGAGTATACTTTTACTTTTGTATCTGGGAGACACCTATATGCTTTATACTATGATCTTGACGGTGGGACTTTCGATGACGAGGCTATCAAGAGGGGGGTATATCGAAGTAATCGCCCAGATTATTTCCGCCAAGGGGAAGTCTCTTATTATAAAGACAACTTATTCCATTGGACAGGTAAAGAGCATATCATCCCCCCGGCTGGAGCCGAATTTCTTGGTTGGTCAGTAGATGGTGTCAACATCATCAAAGATCTCGATTGGTACGATTGGGCGGCTAACGGTAATAAAGTCTATCTTAAGGCTATTTACAGCAACTCTACGCCTCAGCCCATCACCCACACCCTCACCCTCTCGGGGCTCACTGATATCGACCAAGATTCTTTGAATGCCCTGCAGGCTCAGGGGTTCACCGTCAAAGGTGACACCGCTGCTAAGACCTTTACGAGCACCGACAGCAAGTTCTACTTGCCGGCGCTCAGTAAGCCCGGTAGCAGCTTCCTCGGTTGGTACGAGACCGGCAAGAGTCCGTCTATGGCTAGCCCGTATGTCGAATTCGATCCGGCTACCAGCTATGACATTAGCTACACGGCTTCCTTCCAGGAAGACGTCAGCATTAGTCTGAGGAGTAGTCTCACGTTGTACGAGGGGCAAAGCTTCGGTTTATCCGCTACGGTTCGTCCGGAAAACGCCGTTCAGACGGTCACTTGGGCAAACTCCGATTCGGAAGTTGTTTCCCTTACCAGTAACACGGTCAAGGCTAGAAAGGCCGGAACTTGTAATATCACTGCCACTTCTGTGGCCGATCCTTCCAAGACAGCAGTTTGTAAGGTTACCGTTTTAAAGTCCGAAGTTACAGAAACGGACGAACACGGCAATCCCATCGACCCTGGCAGTCATGCTTATGATGAGGAAACCGGCGAGATGAACATCTGGGTAGCAGGTATCGACAAAGACGGTTATCATTACACCGGCAAGGCTACCAAACCCGAGATGCACGTCTATAATGGCGGCAAACTTCTTCGGGAAGGCACAGATTATACGCTCTCGTATAAGAATAATACGAAAGTGTCAACTGACGTTACAAGTGACAAAAAGAAGCCCCAAGTCACTATCAAGATGAAGGGCCAGTATTCCGGGTCGAAGACAGTTTATTTCGATATTCTGCCGACGCCGCTCAGCGAGCTTACCGCCACAGAGCCTAATCTGGATGTGACCTATCAGCTCAAGAAAAAGAACCAGATAAAACCGGTTCTTGAGTATAAAGGCACGAAGATTAAGTATAGCAAAAAGGACTTCAGTTTCAAGTGGTTTGAGACAGACAGTTGGGGTAACGCTACGGATGTTGAAAGCACTTGTATCGATCCCGGTTCTTATGCTGTAAAGGTTTACGCCGGCAGTTCCGGCAATTTTACAGCCGATAGTTCAGGGCTCCAGGTGGCTAAGGTTAACGTGCTTGGAAAAATCCCGATTAGTGCAGTTAAGGTCAATGGCTTCAAGTCTAAAGTTCCGTACAACAATGGAGTCGCGATCGAGCAGCCGGAGATGACCCTGACTTACAAGTCAGGAAAAATCCTGAGGACACTCATCCTTGGAGAGGACTACACCGTATCATACGATAATAATCACAACATTGGTACGGCTACGGTTACCTATGAAGGGATGAAGAATTCCTCCGGGAATTACACCGGAGACTTTGCCGGTAAGATTACCAAGAAGTATCAGATTACCGGTAAATACGCCCTGGATAGCAGCAACACCAAGGTAACTTTAGCAGATGACTCTTATGAGTTCCAAAACGCCGCCATCAAGCCAGATGTTACGGTTACAGTAACAGCTACGGATGACAATGGCAATCCGGAAAACAGGACTCTGGTAAACGGCAAGGATTATACGGTGACGTATAAGAATAATAAAGCCGTAGCTGCTAAAGACGCCGTAAATAGTAATGGTAAGGACATTGCCCCGCAGGTCATTATCAAGGGCAAAGGACGCTATGCAACCGACAAGCAAGGTATGGTGGAGCGTTTTAACATCACCAAGACCGATCTTTCATCACTGGTGCTTACAATTTCCGATAAGCCCTATAGTAAGAAGGCTGGCGGCTACAAGTCTACGAAGATTCTCTTCACGGATTGCAATTATCGGGATTTGAAGCTGAAAGCCGGCAAAGACTATACGATAGACTATACTACCTCCGATGGTAGTGAGACACCTGCCCCTGGGGAGATCGTATATGTCGCCATAAATGCCAAGGAAGGCAGCTCGTATACTGGAAACATAACCGGAGAATACCGAATTACCGGCTCCATGTATACAGACATCAGCAAGGCAAAGGTGGTAGTAAACCCCAATTCTAAGGGAAAGACTACTGCTTGTGCTTACACCGGCTCAAAAGTTGAGCCCGGTCAAACCGATCAGCCTGGCCTTATACTTACTGTCGGCAGCGGCAAGAGCCTGAAGACTTTAAAGCAGGGGGTTGATTATGAGATATTAAGTTATCATAACAATATCGACCCTAGCAAGAAGGCTACGATTTTAATTCGCGGCCTTGGTGATTACCGAGGCGTAAGGGCTATTAAATTTACCATATCAGCCAGACCGGTTGCCTCACATTGGGGCGGAGTCTTCGGCTGGTAACATAAAACTTATCTTATCATCCAAAAAAGGGCCCCCTCGGGGGCTCTTTTTCATGGTTATGTTTTTCCTTATCCACCAAGCCGCCTAGTATCTAGGTGCGAATTCCTGTGCATAGGTAATAACGGCTTGGTGGGTCTTTTGTGATTCGGCAAGCGCCCAGTAATAAACGAGCGGGTGGAGGTCAAAAATTTCAGCAGGAGTAATAGAACCATCACAAGTCAAATCGCGGGTGTAGGCATTGTTAGCAGCAACAGATTTTTTGTCTGCAGAATAATTTCTAGAATATTCATAGGCCCTACGCTCTGGGAGCTTAGACTCATCGAATCCCACTTTGTCTTTATCTTCTGGCGTAATATTATCTAGAAAATACTCTTTGGCCAAACTATTGATTCTTTTTTCTATGCAATCAGGCGTTAGGTTTAATTCGCACAGTTTCTCAGCAGCGAGTTTGAATGTTTCCCTCACGGTAGAGTTTTTTATGTACCTCTCTAGTTCCTCAGCTAATATATCGTAGGCTGGGTTGCCAACATCTCCGGAGAACCCAGGCCAAGCCCCACCAGTACGATTGAGTAGCAATGCCGAGGTGATAACAGGCCCATTAATCTTAAGTGTCTTCCAACAAACATTCGCCCCTGTTTTACCGTTCTCAAACTCTTTGCAGGTATTAATATAGCCGCCGTCGTAATTATCTTTCCTGGAGTTCGTGATGAGCCAAGCGTCAATTTGAGAAACCTCTGAGCCAATGCTAATGCTCTCAGCAATCAATATAACTTGAGGAATATCGGAAAAAGTATCACCTCCAAACGAAAGCCCATTATCTTTGTTCAACGATAACTCATTTACATTCTGTAAATAACCATCCCCCCATTCAGAAGAGCTACCATTCTGGCAAATACCATTTTCACCCAAGCAGATGTTTTGGTCGATAGTGAGCCTTCCCTCAACTTCAATGACTAGCACACCGCTTTCTCGAACAATAGGATAATCACCAATATGATAATTTCCCAAGACTTTTAGATAATCGGCGCCGTTTTGTTTGCCGTAAGTAAAACTCTCCTCGACCTGCTCCCCACCTAATATTACGCCAGGATCGGGAATTGACGCTTCAGCTCTAGTATAATGGTTTAAGATTCTTTGTTTATAGTCTTCTAGAAAAGTGTTATCAGTATCTCCAGCAGCGTAATCACCCGCAGAATTTTTCTCCTCACAATCAATATTGGAGATTGTAAGGCGAGATAACTCACAAAAGTCGTTGCCTCTAATCCCCTTCGCAGCAAAATGCTCAGTATGTGGAATTTTCTGGCTATTTTCACCAAGCGAGCTCCACTCGAACGGATCAGTATAGCCAAGTGCCGAAGCCGAGGCAAAACCGTTAACTGTTCCTTTTGACACTACGAAATATTCTGCCCATGAGCCAAAGTATGATGACGACGCAGCCCTACGCCGTTTGTCTTTATCGCCGGTAGGCTTGTCAGTAGCCAATTTGGTATTTACTGATTTGTCAGCTACTAAAGACGTTACGGAGCCTCCGGAGTAAACCCCACCATTCCAGACTTGGAAGTTTGGCTTTTTAGTGATAGTTCGACAAGTGGCTTTAGACAGCTTCCAACTTTCCACTACGTAATTCTCTGCCTTAGTATTCACGCTATACCTATTAGCAGCATATCTAGGATTATCCTTGTTTCTAATCGGATTGCCGTTGTCATCGACTCGTCCGCTATTGGCTTCGTAAGTTTCATTACCTTCATCATCCAAATACGGGTAAGCACTCAACTCTTCTCCGGACACGCCATGGGAATCACCATGGTTTATTCCAATTAGAGTGCAATATTTATAGCCGGCCTCCACATCTGGGACCACTCTCTTAAGATTTTCTTCATGATAGTATTCCTCCTCGCCGGCTGGGTTGCTATCTTTATTGCCTATGCCGTCATTCCCTTCGCTAGCACTACGACCCTTAACTACTTCGGACATGCATTCGCCGTAGTCATCCCCAAAATAATACCTAAAATAATTACAAATTGTCTGTTTGTGAAACGGTTGACCTTCCCCATTTAGAATCTGTTGCAAGGTGTACTCTTTCCCGTCAGAATCCTCACCTGGGTATGTATACGTCTTACCAAGTTCTACCCAATCTGGTATTAGTAACTTGATAAGTTCTACTTTAGTATTAGGGGGAGTTATCGTGGCATAAGGAGCATACTTACCATTGGCGTCCTTGCTACTTTCTACCAAAGGATTGGATCGAGGTATAATATCGACATTAGCACTAATTGTAACTTCCTCACCAGGATAAACCGTATTACTATTTTCACTCTCCATCCCAGCGGAGATATTAGTGTCAAAATTGTACGGGATTACAACGTTTGCCGTTTTAATCACGTCTTTAGTACTAAAAACACCTTTACCAGATGAAGTTCTATGCCCTCTATTGTAAAATTCATAAGCGCTGTTATAATCTTCTGGCAAACCTCTGATCCTTTCGAAATCAAGACGACCCACTTCGGAAGACACCATGTTAGCACCGTCTAGGAATTGTGGCCAAGCAGCTATGTATTTATATACTAGCGACTGACTAATAGTCATGCCAACTACACTCGGGATATTATTACCAAACGACCCGTCATCATTAATCTTGCGTAGCAATGAACTCTGGCAATCTTCCTTGCTCTCCTGGAAACCGGGTATTTGGTATCCCCCTGTGCTTATATTACGCCCATACTTAAGGTCGGAATATGCAGCACAATCGTAATATTGATAACTATCTTCCCCACCAGCAGTTTTTTCTTTGTTATCTGGGGAAGCGAAGATAACTTCTGGTGAGCCAGTCGGCAAATCTAGGTATTTAGTATCGATAGTGCTAGACGGGTCATAATTTGTATATAGCGATCCTCCGTTCAGCTGGCCACTACGCGCGTGATCATTATTCACATAGATCATATCACCAAGAACATCGTTAGCACGGCCAAAGAGAAAACTAGCCTGTCGATCAGCGACTATTCCGTTACCCACAACAACTGCAAAGCTGTTGATTATTGGGTTATTTATGCCAGGTTTTACAGTAATAGTTTTATCATTACTAGGATTTTTAACCCCATGAGCGCCGAAACAAAGCGCATACGAAAACTGCACAACGTCACCTGGCCTGGCAAAACGGCTTATACTGTCTGGTTCCCCAGCAGCATGAGTCGTTTTTAGATCACCGTTTAGAGCCAAGCCTACTGTGGCGGCGGTATTGCCTAACACTGAGTTGTCCATATAATTGCTTTTTATGCCACCATTATCATCGCCCTGTGTGCAACTCGTCACCGATACACCCGTGCTTGCAATAGGCTTAATGACAATACAAGCACTAGAAGTAGATTCCTCACCATCGTTGATAATTGAAAAATTACTCAACGAATACGCTTTGGGATCTCGATCATTAACCTTGATTCTCTGGCAATAAGTAACTTCAGAGTTTATTTGGACGTTTTCTATTCTAGTAATAATTTCACTCTCATTTACATAGTAATTAGTCTTGTCTACCGGCATCTGCTTAGTAAGAGTATCAGTGGGTATGTTTCCTTCCTCGTTGTCAGAATCATTTTGACCATTTATAGTATATCCTTCAACAGTATAGTGGATGATACCTGCGCCCAGTTGTTGCTCGTGGCTTTTAGCAATATAGTGATGAAAGGTGATTGAAACTGTAGAGCCAGCTGGGACAGTAAAAGCATTAGATAAATTGCTTTGTTCGTTCACAATCGGCGTACTTTCGTATTTTTCGTTTAGCGAAACCGTAGAAAAACTCACAAAATTTAATATTTCGTCGCTTGGAATGTTCGGTGAAGTCTCGCCAGAACAGAAATAACTAAGGTCGCTATTATTATCCCAATTCATCCCATCTGGGATAGCCGTAGTTCCACTTAGAGCTCTAAATAATGTTTCTACTTCTGTCATAGTACCATATGCGCTAGCCTCACTTTTCTCGCTAGGTTGTTCGCCGAGACGGTCTTTGTAGACTATACTGTTCGTAGTGCCCCCATATAAATCGCTCATTTTAATCGCAGCAACTGGGTCAGTTAAAGTGACCTTGCCGTCTTCCATTTTATAGCCATTACGGAGTAGTGCCCAAAACCCACCATACGGCTTACATGTATTAACTGGCACGGAGACTTTTTCGGTATAAGCGTCACCAAACGGGACCGACATAGTCTCATCTGGCGATGTTATTGGGTAGTCCTGAAGGCTATAGTAATACCAGGTTGCGCCGGAGAGCGAACGATGATAATGATAAGCAGGGTCATTACCACTGCCCTCGTAACTGATATCTCGATTGCCCCACTCGGTGCGGTTGGAGCTCGCAGCAACAGTGCCGGAATGTAAGAATATCACAGATGTGAGGACAAGGCCGAATAACACAAATTTATTCCGCATTTTCAACCTCGCTAGTACTAATATTACCACTATAGCAGGTATTTTTAAAATTAACTCCCAAAATATCACTTAAACTAGTATAATAAATCTTGTCCGTTGTTAAGAAATCATAGTAAGCCCCCTCCCCAGGATTTTCTGGATCTTCTTTCCAATAATAAGTAATTCCGTTAACTTTTTTTCATTATCACCATCTGTTTTCTCTCTAGGGATTTCACATTCGTCATTAAGCTCTGGGCAATTGTACCATTTTAGCTCATTTGCACCTATGTTCTCTAGAAGTTTATTTATAAAATACGGATTGTAGTCTGAATATAAGCTAATACCGGCTTTTCGGAGGACTTTGCTCGCGTCAAGGCCATTATTCATAATGAAGTCGTCTTCAGCTAATTCTTTGCCATAAATCTCTTTGTATTCCCGTTGGAATTCTTCTAAAGCCCCTTGTAGCTCCGCAGGGGCTCCTGACATATCATCTTTTATAACGTAGGCTATCTGGGCATTCCACGCGCCAACACTCGAACCCCAGCCGCCAAGCGTCTGATATACCACTGTAAACGGCTCGGAGCTTTTTGACTCGAACGCCATCCAGAGAGAAGTATTTGGATTTGCTGAATCTGAGTGTTCGGACCCGTGATAGGTATACTTGCAGGGGGAATTCTCTCTGACATCCTTTGGGCATAATTCTCTATACCATGAAGAATTACCAAAATAATTGATTAGCTCGGGCGGCATCATATACGTGCGCGCCTGCCCCCCAGCCGTCACCGTTGGACTAACATCAGAAGTTGCCGTAGTGTAGAGTGACTTGACTCCTCTGGTAGGATTATAAGCTTCACCGCCGTCGTCTATATCACTAAAATAGACGATTCCTTTAAATACTCCTGCGCCAGCTTGACCAGTTAACTTAATTGAATCCTCTTGATGGATTAGATATTCTTCGTAGCCTTTAGCAGTTAATATATATCCATCTCGCTCCGCAATTTGGCCCGTAATTTCGTCACGGTAACTACCAGTGTATATGATTTTGCCGTCAGC
>JAFWNO010000033.1 GCA_017510305.1 Candidatus Saccharimonadota bacterium
AAAGCTTGCGACTGCACGCAAGACAAGTGTGAGGAAGGTGGCGCCAAAGCACGAGCAGATTAGCGCGTGGGGGATAATCTGGCGAGTGATTCTGTGCGTGGCGGTGCCGCTAGGGGGCGGATTTATCATATCATTATTAACAATGAACGCTCAAGAAGTATTTGGGCAGCTTAATCAGCCGCCGCTAGCACCGCCAGCGTGGCTGTTCCCGGTGGCGTGGACAATTCTCTATATCTTGATGGGGCTAGCATCGTTCTTTATTTATTATTATGGCACGAGGGATAAAGAGGCGAGAAAGGCTGCGTTGATATTTTATGGAATACAGCTGGCGTTTAACTTTGCATGGTCTTTGGTATTCTTTAATGCGAAACAATACTACGTGGCTTTTGCGATACTAGTGGTGATGTGGATTCTGATTATCCTGACAATGGCGAAGGCTAGTAAAGTTAGCAAGTTGGCGGTGGCATGCCTCGTTCCCTATCTATTGTGGGTGACATTTGCGGGCTACCTCAATATCATGATTGCTATTCTTAATTAACATGGTATAATTAAGAAAAGGAGTTAAAATGAACAGAACAAAATTAAAGCAGCTGGCGAAGCGGCGGCTTGATGGGAAAGTGTTGCTGTTCTTTGCGGTGATATTATTAGTGGGATTCGTAGAAGGATTGGTTGGCTTAGTGCCAGTGATGGGCTTTTTAGCGACGATAATTATCTCTGGGCCGTTGATGATCTCGATGTCTTATATCTTTTACCAGTTGGTAGCAAAGAATAAAAAGCCAGAAATTGAAGATTTAGTGCTGGGATTTAGAGATGACAATTTCCTACGAGGTCTAGTGGGGTATCTGCTTTATGCAATATTTACCTTCCTGTGGAGTTTGCTTTTTATTATTCCTGGCATCATCAAATGTATTTCTTATTCGCAGATGTTCTATATTATGGCGGATGATCCAGATATTGAAGCTGGCGATGCGATGAAGAAATCTATGAAATTGATGGATGGGCACAAGATGGATTATTTCCTATTACAACTATCATTTATCCCTTGGTATTTGCTATGTATTCTGACATTTGGCATCCTCTACATCTGGGTAGCACCATATGTGTCAGCGACAAATGCGGCGTTTTATAAGGAAATTAGTAGTACAAAATCGCAAGCGATTCGCGCTGTGAAAGAGATTGCGGAAGAGATTGAGGAGAAGGCGGAAGAGGTGAAGAAGACTGTAGCGAAGAAGGCGAAAGCTGTAAAGAAGGCTGCTGCGAAATAAATTCGTCTACCGCGCGGGATACGCCCGGCAGTTCGGGGTTGTTGTAATCATGGATTATGATGACCCCGTTTTTTTGAATCTTGGGAGCGACGAGTTTTAAGCTGGTCTTGATAGACCCATAGAGGTCGCCATCGAGGAAAGCGAAGGAGATTTTTTCTGGGAGGTCTGTTTCGGGATTTAGATTTTCGAAAAAGTTCTTCTTAATGATGGGGAGGCGAAGGCCGGCTTTTTTAAATCTAGTGACGACTTCCTTTTTGGTGACGAATAATTCCCCCTCCTTGAACTGGTCGCCGGCGGCGGAATTATCCTCAGCGGACTTCTTCGGAAGTCCAGCGAAAGAATCGTAGAGCCAGAGCTTCTTCTCTGGGGCCTTTTGCTGGAGAAGTTTCTGGAAGAGGAGAGAGGTGTCGCCCTTGTAGCAGCCAAGCTCTACGATATCACCAGTAACTCCTAATGTTTTTTCTAGGAGTTCTAATAAAATTTCTGTTTCTTTGTCTGATACTTGTTGCATTATTTATTATCTGTATCGGTTGTATCTAAGACTGCGAGGCCGCGGCGAATCATTTCTTCGCTTTCGTCGGTGCGGATGACCCAGACTGGCTTGGAACCATCGGCGGCGATATTGGTGTGCCTTTCTGGCATATCGGCAACATTCTTTCCCTCATCAAGAGCGAGGCCAAGATAGGCTAATTTCTGAGTGGTGACGCGGCGGATTTCGTCGGAGCGCTCGCCGATAGTGGCGGTAAAGACAAGGGCATCTACCCCGCCAAGAGCGGCTGCCATTTGGCCGATGGCGCGCTGCAAAGTGTAGACAAAGAGAGCGTGGGCAAAAACACCTTTTTTATCGCCCTCATCACGGAGGCGGAGGATGTCGCGCATATCATCAGACTCACCGGAAACGCCGAGAAGGCCACATTCTTTATTGAGGTATTTTTCTAGAGATTCGTCACTTTCGTAGCCAAGTGCGCGCTTGAGAGCGAGGGCGGCGGCGACATCCATGGAGCCAGAACGAGTAGCCATCATCATGCCTTCTAGAGGAGTATAGCCCATAGTGGTGTCTAGAGATTTACCCTCAAAGACGGCGGTGACAGATGAGCCAGAGCCGATATGACAGACGATTAATTTCTCTGGGAGAATTTCCTGAGATTTCATATACTCTACGACGGAGCCAACGGAGAGGCCGTGGAAGCCCCAGCGCTTGATGTCGTATCTATCGGCAAGGTCGGTATTGAAGGCGTAATACTTCATGAGGGCTGGGCGGGCATTGTGAAAGCCGGAGTCGGTAATGGTGATAACAGGAGTATCTTTAAAGGATTTAACGAGGTGTTCAATCTCGCCAGCGACAACTGGAACATGAAGAGGAGCTTTTTTCTTGGCTTTTTCTAATTCTTTAAGGACTTTTTCGTCTACGAGATGATCATGCGAGAAGAATTCACCTGGAGCAACTACGCGGGCGAGAATGGCGTCTAGCTTGCTTACGCCGCCGAGATAACCTTCTGTGGTGAGAATATTGTTTAGATTGGCTACGCAAGAAGTGAGAGATTTAAAATCAGTCTTGATATTTTTACTACTACCATCGGCTCTTTTGAGGGTGCAGATGACCTTTTTTGCCTCATCATATTCAAAGTGCAAAGTGCAAAGTGGCTCTTTGCCTTTATAGAGGGCATACTTGCGAGACGAACTCCCTGGATTGGTAATTAATATCAGACGATTTTCCATTAAAAACTCCTTCTATTGCCTATAATTGTATCATGGATTAGGGTATTGTAAAAGTCTTATTGCTTATTGCTTATTTCTTATTTTTATGGTATAATTGGGATATAATTTGTTTCACAAAAAGGAGGGATGATTATGGAACAATTACGTGCATTAGAAACCGCTCTCGTTGCAATGGTATCATTCGGGCTATTGTGTCCGGCAATGATGTTTTACTTCTGGCAGTTACTGATAATATTGATATTGACCGGACAAGTGGAAGTATCCAGTCAAAGTCGTATTTCGCTGAAGCCCTTAGCAGTTATAGCGGTGCCATCGACGCTAATTATAGTAACTAAAACGTTCTATGGTGACAACTGGCCCGAATGGACTGATGCCATCGCAATATTTCTTGTTATGACGTCTGTATTTGTAGGGGCGGTCATGATAAGAATTAGCGACAAGAGCTAAGTAAATATCCCCCCCCTTCGAATGGCGAAGGGGGTTTTACTTGTTTGTTTTTAGCTTTATTTGTCGCGTTGGCTTCACCTTTTATGGTCTTTTTAGCATCTTCCATGATAATGCCTCCTAGTTTTCAGATTTTTATGTTAGATTAAGCTTGGGCTGGTAGAATAGTAACATAATAATTAGAAAGGAGAATTATGAAAAAGAATAGTACGAAAAAGAAAATTATAGTAGCGTCTGCGCTGGTGGCGGGGGTGGCAGCAGGCGGAACGACGGTGATGGTGAATCAGCCAGCCAATGCGACGAGCGAAAGTAGTAGCCAGCAGGAGGCTAGTGAAACGCGCCAAAAGCCAGAGCTTAGCGAGGAAAAGAAGGCGGAAATAAAGGCAAAACTAGAAAGCATGACAGAGGAAGAGCGAGCGGCGTGGAAAGAGGCACACAAAAAAGGTACTCGTGATGCTAGCCGACGCGAAAAGCCGGCGAACATGACGGATGAGGAATGGGAGCAAAAGAAGGCGGAGCGTAAGGCTGCTATAAAAGAGAAACTTGCAAATATGACCGAAGAGGAGAAACAAGCGTGGCTTGAAAGCCATAAGAAGAGTAGCGAGTAGTTTTCCATTCGTTACTATAACTCCCTTAAACTTCTAAACTTACAAAACTGTTCGCGTATGGGAGGTGTTGAGATTTTATATATGAGCTTTGAAACGCCAGTCTTTTCTAAACCCTAACCACCTCTTCAATTTCGACTTAAACTGTTGCTATTTTTACGACATTCGTCGCTATAAAAAGTCCCTTATGGTTTGGCCTTGCCAAACGGGGACTTTTTATAAGCTGAATGTATGTAAAAATAGCACATTTTAAATCTGGTATATAAAATTGAAGGGGAATTAGGGTTTAGAAAACTATATTACTATAAGCATATTATACTATCTGGCGACACACCGAATAATGAGGCCGCGGCCCTTATCGTAGTTGTCCTGGGGGTTCACAGCGCCAGAGATATAACCCAGGTAGTAGGCACTTGTCTCTGATGAAGGCGTACCAGACCAGAAGAGACCGTAGATGCCCTGACCATACTCTGAAGCGTTGTCCCAATTCCAGAAGCCATAGTAGAGGCTGAAGCCAAGATACGTGTTTGCCAGAAGTTGTGTACCGGTAGTGATACTATAGGCATCTAGGAGCTTTGCCCAAGATTTATTTACACCCACACCGCCATTAGTTGGCAGAGTCCAGCCTTTCGGGCAGATGGAGGTATTTGGTGCCGTAGTTACACCTGCTGCTGTTTCCTTGGCTACTGCTACTGTCCAGTTGTAGAAGACTTCACCCCAGTAGGATTGGTCTTGGGTGGCCTCATTACCTAAACCATGGGCTACTTCTACTCTTTTAGCATTGTAAATATTAGAGTTCCATTGATTTGTAGCGGTAATACTAGCTGGTATAGTGTAACTCGTTGGCGAAGTAAAATCACTATCCGCTGCAGCTATGGTCTTGTTGTAAAGGTTTAGGTTATCCGTCATCCAGCAGTTACCATCTTTAGCTCTAATTACGCCATAAGTACCAGTAGTGTTGCTACCAGCATTACCCATGCCTCTAGTATCTCTTAGTCTCATAGTGGTACCAATTGGGCTATTCTGGCAGATGTTGGTTGTCATCTGCTGCATAGTAGTGATTTGTTGCATTGGGGATGTACCTTCATAGGTGATATCATTATTGCCTTCTAATACTCTACCATACTTATTTAAAGTTAAGACTACATCATAGTTACCTACAAGAAGTGTAGGAGAAGTACAAGTAGCATAGAGGTAATTGTTACTATCAGTATGAAGGGATACATTGGTACAAGTGTCTGTTTCTATATCACCACTACTATTTTTAAAGGCAACTGTAGCAGTGCCTAAATCTGTATCGGTAGTACTAATAGAAGTATAGATAGTAAGAGTTTGGTAAGGATCACTTAGATTAATGGTGCTAGGACTTACCCTTATTTCGCTCGGCTGTTCGGCAAGAGCAGTATATAGTACAGTATTACTATAGTTTCCGGCTGGGATATCTCTGTCTGCTTTTACGCCATAGTAGATAGTAGTATTAGAGATTGGCTCGGTATCTTGGGTAAGTAAGACTTCACTGCCATTTACTGGAACGGTAGTGAACTTACTGTCATTGGTGGTAGTAGAATAATCACTATCGAAATTGTTAGATTCTATACCTCGGGTATTAGAAGACAGAGCAAAGCCCCAAGTATTATTAGATAGGACAGTAGCAGAGTTTAGAGAACTAGTAGTAGTATTACCGATTGGAGCAATATAGGTATTTAGGACTGGTATACCTCCAGATTCTTGAGTATTGTCTCCTGTTAGGTTATTAGATTTTGTGGTAGTAGAAGGGCTGGTAGTAGAAAGGAGTAATTGATGAGT